>JAPOOH010000279.1 GCA_026713505.1 Chloroflexota bacterium
GCGGACGGGCCCGGCTCGCGATCGCGCTTTTCAGTAAAGGCGGCCTTCGCGTGCTGGACGCCATCCGCAAGCAGGACTACGACGTGTTGAGCAGGCGACCCGTCGTCACGCGCTCCCGCAAGTTGTGGCTCATCCTGTCCACCGCCGCCCGGTTGGCCGTGTTGCGACGCCCATGACGACTTCGACGGACAACGCCGTGCTCGACGCTGCCTACGAGGAGTGCCAGGCCGTCACGAAACGCGAGGCGCGCAACTTCTACTACGCGTTCCTCGCCCTGCCCCACCCGCGCAGGCGCGCCATCTACGCCGCCTACGCCTTCAGCCGCCTCGCCGACGACATCGCGGACGGCGACGGCGCCCCACCTCAGAAACGGGGCGAACTCGCGGCACTGCGCACACGGCTGCGCGACGCCTACGCCGGTCGGCCGGACGGCCCCATCCTCACGGCGCTGGCGGACGCCGCCGCCACGTACGCCATCCCGGAATCGCTCTTCCAGGACATCATCACGGGCGTTGAGATGGACCTGGAGCCGCGGCGTTTCGCGAGCTTCGACGAGCTCCGGCACTACTGCTACCACGTCGCGTCGGTCGTGGGCCTCGTCTCCATCCGCATCTTCGGCTACCGGGATGTGCCGCTGGCACAGGAGACTGCGGTGGACTTCGGGCTCGCCATGCAGCTCACGAACATCCTGCGCGACCTGCGGGAGGATATCGAGCGCGACCGCGTTTACCTCCCGCTGAACGAGATGGCGCGCTTCGGCTACTCGGAGGACGACCTGCGCGAGGGAGTGGTCAACGACGCGTTCCGCCTCCTGATGCGCTTCCAGGCCAACCGCGCGGAACGCTACTTCGAGTCCGCCTCGCGGCTGATGCCGCTCCTGGAGCCGGAGTCGCGCGGCTGTGCGGAAGGGCTGCATCAACTCTACAATCGCCTGCTGCACAGGATGGACTCGCGCGGCTGGGACGTCTTCTCGGAGCGCGTCAGCCTGTCGTCCTGGGAGAAACTCAAGCTGACATGCAGACTGTGGACAACGGCCCGGCTCCGCCGCGTCCTGAAGCGCTGACCTCCGTCGCGGTGCTCGGAGGCGGGCTGGCGGGCATGGCCGCTGCGTGGCGGCTCGTGAACGCGGGCTACCGCGTGACGCTCGTGGAGCGGCGTCCCTATCTCGGCGGCAGGGCGTACTCGTTCGTCGACCGGGAGACCGGCCAGGAGATCGACAACGGCCAACACGTCTTCCTCGGCTGCTGCGACGCCTACCGGACGTTCCTCGACGAGATCGGCTCGCTCGAACTCACAAGCCGCCAGAAGCGGCTGCGCGTGGAGGTGCGCGCGCCGGATGGCAAGCGCGGCATCCTCTCCGGCCTTCCCCTGCCCGCGCCGTTCCATCTGCTCCCGTCGCTGCTGCGCTACCCGCACGTCAGCATGTTCGAGCGGCTACGCGCGATACCGGCGCTCCTCCTCATATGGCTGGAGCGCAAGCGGGACCGTCCCGCGCTCCGACGGCAGTCGTTCCACCGCTGGTTGCGGTCGCACTGGCAGTCGGAGCGGGCCATCGCCACATTCTGGGACCTCATCATCGTCCCGGCGCTGAACGACTCTGCGGAGGACGTGTCGGCGAGCGCGGGGTTCATGCTCTTCCAGGAGGCGCTGCTGAGGGACCGCAACGGCGGCAACATCGGCTTCGCCCGGGCGGGCCTCTCCGCCGTCATGGGCGACGCCGTGCGCGAGCGACTCACGAGCGCGGGCGCCAACGTGCTGCTCGACAGGACGGCGGACGCGCTCGTCGTGGAGGGCGGGCGCGTCACCGGCGTGCGCTTGACCAACGGCGAGACGCTGCCCGTGGATGCCTGCGTAAGCGCGCTCACGCCGGACGTCCTGCTCCGCCTGCTGCCGGAGGAGTTGCGCGAACACGGCTCCTTTACTCCCGCGGCGACGCACACGTGGTCGCCCATCGTCAACCTGCACGTCTGGTACGACCGGCAGGTCGCGGACTTCGAGTTCCTCGCGTTCGTGGACAGCCCCGTCCAGTGGGTGTTCAACCGCACCGCGATCGCGGGGCTCGAGGGCCCGGGGCAGTACATAACCGTGTCGCTGTCGGGGGCGTGGGAGTTCTGGCCGATGACCAAGGACGCCCTCCGCGAGATGTTCGTCCCGGAGCTGGCGCGGCTCTTCCCGGCGGCGAGGGACGCGGAGGTCACCAGGTTCGTAATCGTCAAGGAACAGCGGGCGACGTTCCGCTCGCTCCCGGACGCACCGGACAACCGCCTGCCATCCGCCACTCCCCTGCCCAATCTCTTTCTCGCGGGCGATTGGACGGACACCGGCTGGCCCGCAACGATGGAGAGCGCCGTGCGCAGCGGCAACGCCGCGGCGGAGGCGGTCAAGCAATGCTGACGTACGCGATAGTTGCACGTCATGCTGAGCGCTCTGCTCAGCATGACAAGACTCACACCCGGCACTCATCCTCACTTCGTGGACGTCTCCGTAGCGGGCGAGGTTCCTGCCTCCGCAGGAACGACGAGGTACACGTGCGATGAACACTCTCGTGCTTGCGCCGTTCTCCGACGACGGGCTCGCCCGCCTCGCCGCCCTGGGGCGCGTCGAGTATGAGCCATGGACGGAGACGCGCACCATCTGGGACCCGGAGGAGCTTGGCGCGCGGCTGACGCGCGAAGGCTTCGACGCGCTCGCCGTGGAGGCCGACTTCCTCTACGAGGAGCTGTTCGACGCCGCGCCCGGACTGCGCATCGCCGCCATCTGCCGCGGCGACCTCCACCACGCCGACCTCGACGCCGCGACGGAGCGGGGTATCGCCGTGGTGCGGACTCCCGCGCGGAACGCGCAGGCCGTGGCCGAGTTCGCGGTCGCGCAGATGCTCGCGCTCGCCCGCCACACGAGCACGGGAGAACGGTACGTCCGGGAGGGGCAGTGGGAGGACCCCACCGAGCCGTACGTCCGCTTCCGGGGGCGTGAGCTTGCGGGCGCGACGCTGGGGATCGTGGGTTTCGGAGCGATAGGGCGCGCCGTGGCGCGGATCGCCGCAGGCTTCGGGATGCGCATCCTCGCGTACGACCCGTACGTAACCGAAGCCGAGGGCGTGGAGATGACCGGCCTCGAAGCGCTGCTCGCCGCGGCGGACTTCGTGTCGATGCATGTGCCGGACACGCCGGAGACGATGGGAATGCTGGACGTGGAGCGCATCGCGATGATGAAGCCTGGCGCATACCTGGTGAACGTCACGAACTCGTCGGTGGCGGACCGGGCGGCGCTCGCGGCGGCGCTCGCCGAGGGCAGGCTGGCCGGGGCCGCTCTCGACGTGCACGAGGCGCACCCCATACCGCCGGACTCGCCGTTCCTCGGCCTGCCGAACGTGCTGCTCACGCCTCACATCGGCGGCGCGACACAGGAGACGATAGAGCGGCACTCAGCGATGGTGGCCGAGGACTTCGAGCGCTTCGCACGCGGCGAGCAGCCGCTGCGGGTGGTCAACCCGGACGTCTGGGGGCGGCTGCGGGGTTAGGGCGCCCGTTGTCATGTTGGGCGGGGCCCGCGCTTCAGCGCGCGACATCTACCTTCCCCCATCGAGGGGGAAGGAATCAGCCCTCCAGAGCGTAAAGACGCGCGCAGTTGTCCCAGAGCACCTTGCGGCGGGACTCGTCCGGGAGGTCGAGCTCGAAGAACTCGTCCATCGCGTGGGGGAAGGCGCTGTCCGGGTGCGGGTAGTCCGTTGAGATGACCATGATATCGTTGCCGAAGCGCTCCATCACGTCCGCCGCCAGCTCTTCGTCCGCCTCCATGGAGAGGACGCACTGCCGCAGGAAGTACTCGCTCGGTTGGAGCGACAGGTCCGTCTCCACGTACTTGGCGTACTGGTCGTCCAGCCGGTAGAGGAGCCAGGGCAGCCAGCCGCAGTTGGCCTCCAGGAACGCGACGCGCAGCGCGGGGTGACGCTCCAGCACGCCCGTCATCGTGAGCCCGGCCATCGCGCCCATGATCTGCGTGGGAAAGCTGAGCGCGTGCGTCATCGTGCGAGGCGACGGGTGACGCAGGAACTTGCGGCTGATGTCCTCCCTGCCCGGCGCCGTCGACGTGCCGTGCAGACAGACCGCGGCCCCCAGGCGCTCGACCTCGGTCCAGAGCGGCTCCACCTCCTCGTCGTACAGCAGTCGGCCGTTGACCGGCTCCGTGTGGACAGTGACGCCGACGAAGCCCAGCTCCGTCACCGCCCGGCGCGCCTCCTCGATGGCGAGGTCGAGCGCCTGCAGCGGCAGAAGCGCGATGCCCTTCAGCCGGTCCGGGTCGGTGGCGCAGTAGTCGCGCATCCAGTTGTTGTAGGCACGGCAGAGCGCGGCGGCGTAGTCGGGTTCAAGGTCGTCCAGCCCCACGATCCACGTGCCGCCGTTCGTGCGGAAGAGCGCGGCGACATCGACGCCCTCGATGTCCATGGCCTCGAGCGTGGTCGCGGCGTCGAAGCCGTGCTCGAACGCCTTCACCTGGAACGGCGTGCGCTCCTTCTTCGTCTTGAGCAGGGCGTTGGCCTTCGCGAACTCAGGCCACTCGTTCCAGAGGGGGAATGGCTTGCCGTCGATGACCCAGGTGTCGACGCCGGTGACGTCGCTGCGCTGCATGACGGGCATCCGCGAGCGGAAGGGCGCTTCGAGGTAGTCCTCGAAGAGGCTCGCCGGTTCGATGACGTGGATGTCGCTGTCGAGGACTTTGAACCCGTTCTTCATAACGCTCTTTCTACCGAATCGCCGCGTGCGGGTCAATGCGGGGGCGGCAGGCGGATGGTAGCCTTCCGCGCACTATGGCGCGCGTGATACTCGTGCTCGACCTCGGCAGCAGCCGCCTGCGGTGCGCACTCGTTCCACTGGACGGGGCAAGTGCCCCGGTCGAAGCTGCTTCCGCCCCCTACCCGGTCACGAACGACCGCGCCGGGGCGCTCGCGCACGCCTACACCCCCCGGCTGCTCCGCAAGCGGCTGCTGCGTGTGCTGGCGCAGGGAGCGCTGGCCGCGGGACCGGGCAACGTGGCCGCTGTCGCCGTCACGGCGCAGCGTCTCGCGACCTGTTTCTTCGATAAGGACTTCGCAACATTGAGCGCGGGCGCGAACAACGACACCCGCGCCGTCTTCCAGGGTGGCGCGATGGACGACGCGCACGGGTCGCCCATCTATCGCACGACCGGCCACCTGCCATCCATGCTGTTCGCGCCGGCGAAGTACGCGTGGTGGCATCAGAGCCGCCCACGAACAGCGCGGCGCATCGCAAGGACGGCGGGACTCGACGCGTGGGCCGCACTGCAACTGACCGGAACGCTCGCCGAGACGACACCGGGCCTCACGGAGGCGGGTCTGCTGGACGTGAAGTCGGGCACACCGGCAAAGGCGCTGTTGGGGAAGCTCGGCGTGCCACTCGATCTGTTGCCTGACGTCGTGGCGCCGGACACGCCTGTGGGGCATCTGACCGGAGAGGCAGCGGAAGCGACCGGCCTCCCGCAGGCGACGCCCGTGCACCTAGCAGGCCCGGACTCGCACGCCGCGACCGTCGGCTGCGGCGCGGCGACCGACGGCGGGGCAGCGTGCGCCGCAGGATGGAGCGCGCCGGTGCAGGTCACGACACCTTCGCCCGCGTTCGAAGCGCGCACGAGGACGTGGACGTCGCTCCACGGCGTCAGCGGGAAGTGGACCGTCGAAGCGAACCCCGGCGACACCGGGCGGATGCTGCACGCGGTGCGGGGGCTGCTCGCCCCACGAGCATCGCTCGAACGGTTCGACGCGCTGGTGCGCTCCGCCTTCGAGAGCGGCAAGCCGGTCACCGCGTTCCTCGGCCCGCGCGCCATCGACCTCTCCAACCCCGGCATCACGATGGGCGGCGTGCTGCTGCCCGCCCCCATCACGCAGGTAGGGCTGGACGCCGCCGACCTCGCCCGCGCCGCGTACGAGAACGCCGCGTTCGCCATACGGGAAAGTCTCGCGCTGGCGCGGAGCGTCGCGGGGACCGAGCCGCGGGATGTCGCGCTCACCGGCGGACTGGCGGAGAGCGCTGTCTTTCCGCAACTGCTGGCCGACATGCTGAGCGAGCCGGTGCGCGTGCACCGCAACGCGACCGCCACCGGCGCAGCGGCGCTGACGACGACGCCCGCCAACCAGCTCGCGGCCCGCTGCGCGGACCTCACGGCCAACGGGACGAACGTCGAGCCCGGCCCGCGCTCGGCGGAGTGCGCAGAGTCGTACGAGCGTTGGCTGCGCCTCCGGGAGCGGCTCGACGAGCTGACCGAGGAGCTGTAGGTCACCGAGGCGTTTTTTCTCGAAACTGTCGGATACTGCCGGTTCTCACTCCCAGGACTGCCCGTTGCACCCGGCAGCAGCACCACATCCTGCGACAGCAAATGCGACAGAAACCGACAGGTAAACGACACTATCCGACAATTTCCGACAGGGGCTCCGTAGTGGTATCCGGGGGCGGTGGTGCGGCGACCAAGAACAGGGTACCGAGGCTCTGGGCGACCGCGAAAGGGGCGGATGTCATATTGCGGCGAATGCTTCCTGAGAGGATGTTGCGCGCTAAAGCGCGGGCTTCGCTCAACATGACATCACCC
>JAPOOH010000553.1 GCA_026713505.1 Chloroflexota bacterium
GTTCGGGGCGAGCTTCATCCTCGCCACGCAGAGCCTCGCCAAGCTCGACGACCTCTCACCCATCCTCCGCCACAGCATCCTCGCCAACGTCGGCTGCCTCGCCGTCTTCCAGGTCGCCTCCGGCGACGCCCGCCTCCTGGTCGACGAACTCGGCTCAAGCCGCGTCTCCATCGACGACGTCACGGGCCTGCCCGTCCACCACTGCTACGTCCGAGCCACCGTCGACACGGAGCGGCTCCCCGCGTTCTCGATGGCGGTGCGCGCACCGGAGTCCGGCGATTCGGATGTGGCGTGGCGCATCAGGGAGGGGACCGTGGACTACACAACCAGCCTCTCCGCCATTCAGGTCCGTGACGCTATTCACGGCGAGACGCCCGGCGATGTTCACGTGAGCGACGACGGCGTGGTCAAGAATGGCGCGCCCCCGATTGAGGATGTTTCGCCGGATCCGTCGACGGTCGGCGAGACGACCGAGAAAGACGTGCCGCGTCGGAGGCGAGAGAACGGGAAGGTCAAGGACGCAGACCTGGGCCTCAGCGGTATGACGAACCCGAAAGAGACGCCGTGAGAGCAGCATCCATGGACGTGGTTCTGAGCCGTCTCGCCGAGATGCCGTTCCTTGACCGGCTGGAACTGGCGTCGCTGGCCGGCCTCCCAGAGAGCACTACCTACCAGGCGGTCCAGCGATTGGAGGGAGACGAACTGGTAGCCTCCGTCGCTCACACTCCAGAACACGGCCCCCACGCGAAACGGTACTCCCTGACAGCTGAGGGAGTCCGGCGCTTGGCGCACAACGAGGGCGGCACAGTCGACGCGATTCTACGGTCGCGTCCCGTGTCCGCCCAGTGGCAGCGGATACTGCTCGAACGGCTTGACTCGCTGGCCATCGTCTACTCGGTCATCGAGACGATCTCGACTGTCGCCGTCCCGGTCTTGGTGCGCCTTTACCGGGCTCATCCGTTGGACGCGGCCGTCACCATCCCGGATGGCCGGACCATTGGCATCATTCGGCGAGGGCGCACGTCCGACAGGACGTCGTTTGACACCCGACTGCAGAAGCTCCTCCGGGGGCCGCTGCCCGGCGCGCTGCTGTTCGTCGCGCCCGACGAGACGCGGCTCCGCAACATGCGCCGCAGGCTCACCAAGCTTCGGGTTCCCGTCTTCATCGCCCTTGAACGCGGCGCAGCCACCGCGCCCGTCAAAGACGTGGTATGGCAGAGTCCAACTGTTAGTGCACGGTTCGACATACAGTCCATCGTGAACCGCCACGCTGTTGGCGGGGTCGTCCCCCGGGAGAAGGCCGCGGCTCGGAACTCTCTCCCCGTTTCGCTGGGCGTTGCTCCAGCGCTGGCGGGTACTTCCACCCATCTGCTGCCCTCGGCCCTGAATCCCACTGATAAACGTGTGCTCGACGTGGTCGCAGATTGGCCGGGTGTCACACTCGCAAACGCTCGTGCGATTCTTGGGCTCAAGCCGTCACACTTCTCGCAGATTGCCGCGCGGCTGAGAGAGGCCGACCTGATCCGCGCGATTTCACTCAAAGGCAAACGTCTCGTCCCATCCGACCGCGCCCTCGGCTTGATGGCAAGAAGGGACCGCGCTTCCGTCAGCCTTGCGCGGACGAGCTGGAGCCCCGGGAGGAACGCTGTCTTCGGGAAGCCGGTTGATTGGCGTGCCGTCCCGGGACGACGGCTGCGTCAGTTGCTACGCCATATCGAGCACACGGACACTGTCCATTCGTATCTCGCGCGTATGATCTCGTCAGCCAGGCATACAGGCTGGGACGTCCTCCAACTTGATCCACCTCATCGCGCAGCACGCCATTTCCGGGACGAGCATGGCCAGCGTTCCGTCCATCCCGATGCGTTCCTTGTACTTAGTCGCGGTGACAAGACCAAGGCTTACTTCCTCGAATATGAGCGCCGCGCCGTGAGGCCGTCCACGATGCGCAAGCGCCTCGCTCCCTATCTCCGCTACTACTCGACTACACGCCCTCTCGATGACCAAGGCGTAACACCCGAGGTTCTTATTGTCGTCGAGGACAAGATCATCGCTCCACACTTTCGCCGGATTGCCCGGACAGAGATGCGACGAACAGGAGTTCACATCCCACTGAACATCCCATAACACTGTTACTGACGATGTTCGACTGCATACCCAGCTGTTTGTTTTCTTCATCACGCCCGCACTTTGAGCCGCGGGCCGGCGTCACTCAGTTACAATTGAGTAGAACATCGCCACCATCGCGCCAATGTTGTGGACAGCGGGCCGGCGTCACTCAGTTACAATCACCATAACCTTTGCAGCCGGGGGCACCGAGTTGTGGACAGCGGGCCGGCGTCACTCAGTTACAATTTTGTCTCAAAGTGGTCGTCGTCGAGGGTAGTTGTGGACAGCGGGCCGGCGTCACTCAGTTACAATAAAACGGCAGATGGATCTCGGGAAGCTGTCGTTGTGGACAGCGGGCCGGCGTCACTCAGTTACAATTCTGGTGCCGCGTATGACTGGTCTCGTCAGTTGTGGACAGCGGGCCGGCGTCACTCAGTTACAATTTTTGGCCCAACACCCCATGA
>JAPOOH010000280.1 GCA_026713505.1 Chloroflexota bacterium
ACAACATGCGCGATCTCATCGGCGACCTGCTCGACGTGGCGCGCATCGAGACGGGCTCCCTGTCGGTCACCCCCGAACCGGTTGAGGTTGCCGTGCTGGTTGACCGGGCCAGAACCACCTACCTGAGTGTGGGAGGCAGGAACCAGCTCGACATCGGCCTCGGCACGGATCTGCCCCTCGTCATGGCGGACAGACGCCGCATCGTCCAGGTGATCGGTAATCTGCTCTCCAACGCCTCAAGGCGCTCGCCGGAATCGTCCGTGATCAGGGTGAGCGCAGCCAGGGATGGGGTCCACGTAGCGATATCCGTTGTGGACGAGGGGAGCGGCATAACGGCTGAGCGGCTGCCGCTTCTGTTCCGCAAATTCTCAAGAAACGAGGCCGAAGAGCCGGGAGGCGACACCGGCCTGGGTCTCGCCATCTGCAAGGGGTTGATCGAAGCCCACGGAGGGCGCATCTGGGCGGAGAGCGATGGACCGGGCCTCGGCGCTCGATTCACCTTTACCCTCCCGGTGGCCGAAGAGATCCCGAGCGAGCCCCGCAGGTCCTCCACACCCTCGCAGCCGGGGGCTGGCGTGGGTGAGCCCGTCCTCGTCGTGGACGACGACCCGCTCACGCTCACGTACGTTCGCAGCGTACTCGCGGATGCCGGCTACCACCCGATTGTCTCCGCCGACCCGGAAGAGGCCCTTAACCTGATAAAGGGGAACGGGGCTCACCTCGTCCTTCTCGATCTCATGCTGCCGGGCTTCGACGGGATCGAACTGCTGAAAGACATCCTCGGCACGGCCGACATCCCGGTGATCTTCCTCTCCGCCTACGGCAAGGATCACGTAATCGCTCAGGCCTTCGAGTCCGGAGCGACCGACTACATCGTCAAGCCCTTCTCGCCGACCGAGCTCGTGGCCAGGGTCGGAGCGGCACTTCGGAAGCAGAATGGACGCCACCGGGTCGAGCCCACGGAACCCTACGTGCTGGGCGATCTGTGTATCGACTACGCCGACCGCCTTGTAACCGTTGCGGGCCGTCCGGTGCGGCTGACAGCCACAGAGTACAACCTGCTCTTCCAGCTCTCCACCAATGCGGGGCGCGTACTGACGCACGACCAGCTGCTGCGAAGGATCTGGCGGTCCGACAGGCCTGGCGATATGCAATCGCTCCGCACACACGTGAGGAGGCTCCGCCAGAAGCTGGGGGAGGACGGCAGCGCGCCCACCTACATCTTTGCCGAACCACGCGTTGGCTACCGCATGCCCAAAGGCGAAGAGCGGGGACCGGGAACCGCATAGCAGGGCCCGCCCGGAACATCTCTGAACTCCCCAGTTCAGCGCTCATCTGCAATGGGACGGCCGACAGGTTCAGGATGGGAGTGGACGGCAGTAGCCCGACATCCACCGCAGCCGACCTCGCTCGTCCTCCCGTATGTCACGGCATGGGCTCGGCCATTCCCGGATCGCTGCTACTGGGGCAGCGATGCCCTTCACTTAGCCTCCGATACGTCGATGAGCACTCCCTGGGGGTCCCACAGCTGGAACGTGCCGTACTCGCACTTGCGTAGCAGGCCAAGACGGGCCTCCTGCTCGTCTGACGCTCGCCATGCCTTCGGCGCGAATTGAGGGCGCTCTTCCTTCAATGCTTCCAGGTCTTTCTCGAATGTCTCGAGACTCTCGACCCTGAATCCGATGTGATCGAGTGCCGGGCGGGCGATGCCACCGCCTTCGAAGTCGTTGATGCGCCACTGAGTGATCACGAAGGTGGTCGTCCCATCTGTCAGGTGATAGGTGGGCCCGCCGGTTGGCTCCTTCGCCCAGCTCAACTCGTAAACGTCCATGTAGAACTTCGCGAGTTCCGAGGCATGCATGGTACGTAGGACGACATGGTCGATGTGCCGTGGACGGCGCTCGACCACTTCTTGCTCGGCGTATACCCCTGTCCGGTTCGTCTGTTTCTTCGTGGAGAGGTCAAAATAGTTGCCGTCCGTGTCGTGTGAACCCAGGGTCGCGTATGGCCTTGTGGGCGGCCTCTGCAGCAGCTCCACCGACGGGTAGGACTCCCCCAGCCGCACCTTCACCGCGTCCAGGTCGTCCACATCGAACCCCCAGTGGTCCAACCCTGCCTGCCTGCCCGGAGAACGCTGGTTGAAGTTGAGGCCGATGTTGCCGTCGGTGACTGCCCCCTGGTTGTCGGGGTTGAAGCTCGTCATATGGAACAACTCGGAGTAGAACCCGTAGAGCTTGTCCCAGATGTCGCTCTGGATCGCGAGGTGCTTGATCTGCGTGTTCATACGTGATGCCTCCCTGCCCGATGCATCGTCTGCAGGTCAACTATACGTCTACTCGGGCCTGTCCACTCACCTGGCTTCGCACTTGTGCCGCTGGAGGCTCCGGGAGGGGTACTCCTGTCAACGCGGGCCCCGCCCGGTATCATCCCCGTGGTCATCTCGTAAAGGGAAACGAGCCATGAAGGTTGTCATCGCACCCCAGAGCTTCAAGGGCAGCATCTCAGCGCTCGACGCTGCCCGACCCATACAGGAAGGAATGCTCAGGTGCGTTCCGGACGCTCAGGCCGTCCTCGGGCCGGTGGCGGACTGGGGCGGACGCAAGCTAGAAAACACCGGAAACGACACAGCGACGGAGGT
>JAPOOH010000625.1 GCA_026713505.1 Chloroflexota bacterium
AACCGCCGCATAAAGCTCCACGCCGTACATCCCCCGCCCCTCGCCAAAACCGACAAGGGACCATGAGTGGCGCAATTTTGCGCCGCCGCGACCGGACCGACCGGCCGCTCCGCGTGGGGCATTATTCCGCCGCCGTTAACAGCAGGGAACGAATACCTTTTTCGTATCCAACGAAACTGAAATCGAGGTGGAAAACACAGCGGAATTTGGCTGTGCTATCTATGGGAGATATTCTTACCTAATCAATATCAGTGAATCAGAAGGTTGTGGTGAACCGAACATCTTTATGGATACAGAAGCGGACATGATACGCAAAGCGATACAGGGGTGTACCAAATACTATCTCTACGCTTGCGGAACACATCAAATTGAGTGATCACTCCTCATTCGGGTCTGAGCCTGAGAGCAATTTTGGCTTAGTATGAGGGTCGCCGTCGTAGATCCAATCTAGACTTACGCCATAGTTGTGTTTGATACGAAGTGCGCACTCGATGGTGATCCGGCGCTGGCCTACCTCCCACCTCCAATATACTGGTTGTTTTACGTCAAGCGCCTTAGCAAATTTGATCTGGTTAATACCCAGAGACTTGCGGATAGCACGTAAGCGTAGGCCTATATCTCGGTATTCGGTCTGCTCATTGTCCGTCATCTGCGTAATGTGACTTAGGTATAAACCCCTTATTTGAATACAACCGGCTCTAGTAATGCTTGACTAATCCGCCATAGCTCAACCAGTTTTCCGTCCATAATAAACTCACATTCTACCTTATCCGCATTCCACTGGTGAGTGATCACGCGCTTGTCCATATCATTCTCGAGGTCATAGACCTAAATCTCGTCTCCCTGAATGTTGATCGAGTATAGTGGTGTTTCTTTATCAACCCCGATAGTTGGGAATTTTGCGTTTACCCTAAACCCATGATGAACTTTATCAATGTTACGGACCTCGATAAAGGCATACTGGGTAGACTCATCCGGTAATTCGTTGAGTTTGTCAGCATCCTCACTTAGACGTCGGTGGAGACGATCCAAGAGCATATGTGGAGTACAGTCGCCCCGTTGACGAACCCAATCTTTATCGTTCTGAACTGTCATGTTACTCCCCAGCCTGTGTGTAAGCTAATTCTAGCTTGTAAAGTGAATGAGAGGTGTTGCCGGACGAATCCGCCTGCCATGCAGGGGAAGCTGGGTAGAACACACTTTAGACCCATGTGAGGGGGCGGTACTCATCCAGCATCGGTCGTCGGTCAACACCTCTCACCGTGCCCGGTATCACAATGATATCAGGAGCACAAGAATAATAAAGTAAACTGCCATCGTGAACACCACAGACACGATCCAGCCAAGTGCCCGCAGCACTCGCACCGTGAGTTGAGCCCGGTGCTCATCTTTGAACAGCCACGCTACCAAGAACATTGAGAGGGGGTTGCGCTAGAACCTTTCTTTTTAGGTTCCGTGGACTTCCTGGGTTTTATCGGTATCAGCTTGGTTCTTAGTGAGATAAGTCTTAAATGGAGTCTTATTAGTGTGACGCAGGATATACATCGTAACTCGCGTCCAGTAACCAATCTTCACTAACTCTTCAGTGCGCCCCCAGGCATGTCGAACTTCATTATCACAATCTGCTTCTAAAGCATGAAAAACCGGTGATTCATCCTTCTCAATTATTTCCCGTTGTTTCCGCCAAGCCCGTAGATTGTCTTCAGACGACATCCCAGATCTAAGTTCAATGGCTAGATCACTAAAGCGTTGAAACAGAATTTCATGACGGCGAGCTTGTTGAGATGGAGACCAAACTAGATTTAGCGCCGCGAGAATAGATGCGGTTATTGCGAAAACTACTGGACGACCAATAAGTGCGCTACTTCCAGAAATGATAATCACGAACATAAACAACTTGTGGGTAAAATCATAAAACCCACGAATGCGCTGATGATAGCGCATTGATTTTTCCACATGGAAATTAAGATCGTCTAGTGCATCCTCTATCTCATCATCCATCATGGCTACTTTTTTGGCGGTCTCGGTCTTTGAGTGGGAGTTGCCCTTTCTCCATTTCGACGTCGAGCTGGGGTTGGGCGGGGTCGCTCTGGAGTTGGTCTTGGAGTAGGTGTATCTCGTAAGGGTTCACGAGGGGGTGATGGACGGTCACGCTTCGGTTTCTTAACCACTGAATTACCTTTGAAGAATTTGATGGATCTTTATTTTATACCATAGAAGTGATGATGTCCACTCCGGAAATTAGCCTTACAAATAGCATCTACGCGCTGAATTCTGTCAAAATCACCGAGGTCGTAGCTTTCGCGGCTTCTTGGGGCGCTTGGGCTTCTTCGGCTTGGGTGGCTTCTTGACTTTCGGTTTGAGTATCCGGGCTGGCATCTGCTGATCCTTATACCTCTCTAGACTAATTATTTACAAACCTGATCAGCTAGAGGGTATCATGCCAGACGCAGAAGATCGGTATCGCGAGCGCGAAGCTGAGATACAACGCAAGAAGCGGGTTATGAAAGACCTCGAACAGCTCCAGCTCCAAGACCAGAAGGGACCGGGCATCAAGGTCGAAGTGAACACAGCCGGTCAATCTGACTAGCAGACGACAGCACTCGGAAACGGCAGCACTGTAAAAGTCAGCACGAATTGTGGAGAGACGACTCTAGTAGGGAGACTGAAGGGTCAGCACTCCGCTTCTAAGTGCAGCAGGGCCTCCGCGTGATCCATCGCGACCGCCGCTCGGTGCCATTGGGCGCGGTGCCCGCGCCGAGTCGATTCAGCGACCCGGGGGAACGCTATGCGGTGCTCTATGCGTCGGATGCGGTGCGCTGCGCGTTCTGGGAGACCCTGGGCCGCAACCGCTT
>JAPOOH010000626.1 GCA_026713505.1 Chloroflexota bacterium
CTGCCGGATGTGGGAATAATTCGTTGTAAGTGGACACCTGAACCGCACCGTACGCGAAGCGTGGGACACAGCGGGGAATCCGGGGAGGATGGATCCCCCCGAACTTGCTGATTCTAAGGGGTCAACGCTCTAAATTGTACTGGACCTGGAGTCGCTATTATCAGAGAGTCTCCGGGCCATCGCCACGGGTCGCGGTAGGGATGCCACTTGCGCGGCACCCCCCGCACAGACTCCGGACGTGCGCGTTAACGCATCCGGCTCCTCCGTCAGGTCGTGACGGTCAGCCGCTGGCTGGGCCATGGGTGTCGGATTCGAGGTTTCGGCCAGTGCCGCTGCGTGAGCCGATTGACTTCCGCCCACGTCGTCCGGTCTCTCTGCGAGCGCCTGCGCAGTCCGCGCAGGAGCAGTCGCCTGACCTGATGCGCGAAGGCACTGAGGAACCGGAAGCTCCCGGGCACCGCGTAGTAGTTGAGCCATCCGGAGATGACCCTTCCCAGCCAGCGGGCCGTGTCGTGCTTGTCCTCATGCCAGCGTCGGCGCAGGGCTTCCTTGATGCGTCTCAGGGTTCGCCGGACCCGTTTGCCAGCTGGCTTGCGCCCGACCCGGAATCGTCCCTTTCCGGATTGGTCGCAGTAGTGCGTCATCCCCAGAAAATCGAACGTTTCCGGTCTTCCCCGCCCTCCGCTCGCGCGGTTCGCTCTCGCGAAGCGCCCGAACTCGATCAGGCGGGGCTTGTCGGGGTGCAACTGTAACTGGTACTGGCCTAGCCTCTCCTTGAGGTCCGCGAGGAAGCGTTCCGCATCCCTCTTGTGCTGGAACCCGGCGACATAATCGTCCGCATAGCGGACGAAGATCATGTCCCCGCCAGCGCTCCGTTTGCGCCATTTCTTGTGAACCCATAGGTCGAGTACGTAGTGCAGGTAGACGTTGGCGATGACGGGTGAAACTATCCCGCCCTGCGGCGTACCCTTCCCTGTGTCCGACCAGTCGGTCCCTTCCATGACGCCGGCGCCGAGCCACTTGGTAATGAGCCGGATTACGCGCTTGTCTCCGATGCGGTGTTCCAGAAACCGGATTGCCCAGCTTCGGTCCAAGTTATCGAAGAATCCGCGAATGTCCGCGTCCAGCACCCAGCCGACCTTGCGCCGTTCTACCCCGACCGCGACCGCGTCCAGCGCTCGGTGCGCTCCGCGTCCCGGTCGGAACCCATAGCTGAAGCCGAGGAACTCCGTCTCGTAGATCGGTACCAGAATCGTGTCCGTCACCGCCCGCTGGAGAATCTTGTCCTCCAGCGCTGCGATGCCGAGCGGTCGTTGCCCGCCGTCTTCCTTGGGGATATACACCCTGCGCGACGGTGGTGCCCGGTACGCTCCCCGATGCACGCGGGCGTGCAGGTCGATCAGTCGATCCTCCAGCCCCTCCGCGTAGCCTTCCCATGTCACGCCGTCGACTCCGGCTGCCGCGTCTCGCCTCAAGGCGTGGAACGCAGTCACCAGAGCTTCCACCGTGATGTGGTGCAGGAGCGCGACGAGTCGCTCTTCCGGGTTCCTCTTCGCTGCTGCCCGTATCCGCTCCGCCGCCTGTTGCACGCTTGCCCGCTTCTGTGCGCGGCACGTGGCACGGCGTCCCGGCTTCCCTTCCGGTCCGGCCCTTCGCTCCACCAGCTCCGCCGACACCGAGGCGTCTTTGTTCGCTCGCTTCTCCGCTACTATGCCCGGATCCGATTTCTCCGAATCGTGCGTCATTGGTTTCGGTTTCTTCCTTTCCTTTGCGGCCCCGTACGACTCGGGGCGATTCGGAGTCGGGTAGCCCGGGGGAATCTCACCCCCAGGCCCCCTCGGAACCGGACGTGCGCATCTCTACGCATCCGGCTCTTCCCAACCAGCCCCGCCCGCTTCCGCGGACCTGGTGCCTGACCCGACAGGGTCCTCCCGGTTACCCGGTTGCCCCGGCGAGCCATGCCGGTTGAGGTGGCCCCTTCGCTCTGGTCCCATTACAGAACCTTCATCACTAATACGGACCACTCCGCCCCTGTGCGCTGCATCGGTACTCTGCCACTCACGGTTCTGCCGCTTGC
>JAPOOH010000613.1 GCA_026713505.1 Chloroflexota bacterium
CAGGCGGGGCTCCGGGCAACCGTCACGGGCGACGGCAGCCTGCCTTTCCCGACACCGGGATCAGGCCAGGAGCTGTACGACTTCATTGGTGGTGTCAATGGCGCCGACCTTGGAACATCGCTTGACGTTGCACAGAAGTTTATCGAACTCGTCCACCACACGGGCCACGACGAGGAAGAACTCGCGGACTATCTCAACGGTCTCAAATTGGACGAGGACACGACGCTCTACGCGATCGTGCTTCCGGGATCGGACCCCTCGCTTGGTATCGACAACGCCCCGCTCAATCGCCCCTTCACGGAGTTTTTTTCTCCCGGCTCTCTGCCGCGCCCAACTGAGGCTGAACTCGAAGCCTTGGGGCGGCGGATTGACGACCTGACATTTGCCGACATCGACGGTGAGGCAGACGATAGTCAGGTGCCGGGGCTCGCCGCACTCGGTAAGCGGATTGACGACCTGACATTTGCCGACATAGATGGCGAGGTTGCGGACGCCCAGGTGCCCCAGAGCTTTACCCGCGATTCCGAAATCACGCGGGCCTTCCTGCTGAACATCCTCGGTTTGACCCAGGCCGAACTCGACAACCTGTTCGTCGGCGCCCAGGTCGAGGGGACCGGGACCGGGCGATCGGTACTAATCACCCAGGCCGATGGATCCACGATCCGGCTCAACCTGCCCCAAGCGGCGGTCACGACGGGTGGAACGGGCGCCCATGATGGTGTCGTGTCCAATGTCGAGTTCTCGCCGGACGGGACAACCCTGACCCTCACGCTCTCGACGGGTGGAACGATCACAGCCAACGTCCCGGCTATCCTGCGGGAATCCAGTGGTTCGCCCAACCGCGGCGCCTCTTACGCGGCTTCGCTCGCCATGTCGGGTTATTCACTCGGTAGCGTGAGAGGCAGTAGTGATGCCGGGCTTCTCGATCTCTCGGGTCCTCTGACGAATAGGCTGGCGCGAATCGTCCTGACCGATGCCGATGCCGACCTCGACGCGCACCTCCTGGTCTTCATCGGTTCGACCATACGGATCACGCGGCCCGGTGTCGGGACGGTCATTACGGGCCGAGTGGTCAATGTCGTCCGCAACGCGGCCAACGATTTCACCATAACGATCGGCACGAGCAGCGCGAACAACGTCGCGCCCAATGTTCCCATCATGATCGAGATTACGTCGGCCCTCGTGCTGCGCCGCGATGTTGTCCAGATCCCCCCCCTGCCTACGACACCAGGACGGTACGAACTTCAGATTGCCGCGGATCAGTCGGCTTCGTGGGTTGCCGCAGGTGGCGGGCCAACCACGCATCCGAGCGCATACATCGCGTGGTCTGATGACACGGCTTTCACGGCTGCGGAATTCAAGGCGGGTCAGAGTGTGGAGGGCGCGAACAACGGTGCGGTTCCCGCCCAGGCGGGCTTCGCGTATCTCGCGCTGTGGCTCGAGGGCGACCATTGGGACGTCATCACGGGGATCACGATTGCCAACGGGCCTGACGGCCTGCACACGATGGAAGCCGCGGTTGATCTCGCGATCGACGGCGAGGCTGGCAAGTACAGACGATTCACGGCTCGCTCCTATGGGCCGACAGTTGGAGGGAGAACGCTCCGATGGACGCAATAAAACGCACATTCACCGTAGTCCTCACGATCCTCCTGCTCCCCGTATTGTTGGCCCAGGCCCAGAACCAGAACCCCACGACGATCACTCAGGGCCAGATCATTCCGGGTTACGAGGACCAGAACAATCCGGGCCAGCTCGGGCCGGTCGTCGCTGCTGAACACGTTGGAGGGTTTGATGCGGCGGTACAGGCGCTGTTAAGCAGCGGCGGAACCGCCAACCAAAGGGTTTTGCGGGCCGTAGCGAGACAGACGTCGACGTCTGGCGTCACGAGCCTGCAGTTGCCGACCGACTACGCGGACTTCCAGTACGTCGAAATGATTGTCTCCGACCCAGGCTCGGGCACCAACACGAACACCGCCCACACCGTTCGGATCGAGACGGCCTGGCTTGCGGCGCAGAACGACGCCGATAGTCCAAAGCTCGCCGTCCTCGACACTGACGAGGCAGGATCACGGCAATATCTGATCTGGACGCCGAGTACGCGAACATTCAGCCGGGGCGTACAAACCGGGCAGACCGTCAGACTCCGCATCCAGTCGGCGCGTCTCTACGACGAAGGGCGAGGCGAGAAAGGCGACAAGGGAGACCCGGGTGATCCGGGCAGCGGCGCAGACGCAACGGCGCGCGCCCAAATCGCCTCGTTGCAGACCGAAATCCAAAGCAACGACACCGACATCGCGCGCAACGCTACCCTCATTGGTGCAAACACCACGTCTCTAAACGAAGCCAGAGCCGAAGTAAGGGTTCTCCAGACGCCGCCTGCCGTTGATTCCAGGACGGGGAACTACGCGATGGTGCTGGCCGACCGGGGAAAGACGCTTCGGCACTCTGGCACAGGCGATGCCACCTACTCGGTTCCGAGTTCTGGCGTCCCGAATGGGTGGGATGTCGTGGTCGTCAACGATTCCTCCGGCGCGCTGGTGGTCAACACGGGGCTCCAAATCATCGACGAGGCCGGTTCCTCGGCGGGGGTCGGGACCCGTGAGGCCCGGCGCATACAGTATCTCGGGGCAGCCCGGTGGGCGACGATTGCCAACACGGCTGAGCCGGACAACGCCATTGACGAGACGGCCCGCAACGATGCCGCCGATGCGCTGACCTCGGTTCGGGAGCAGGGCGCCAGGCTTGACCGGCAAGAGCAGCTCACGACTGACATCGGCAAGGTCGTTGAAAGTGTCTCGTGGACGGGTGCGGCATCGACCGACGCGCAGTTCGCGTTCATGACTCCCGCCTCGGCCCTCGGCCAGAAGCTCGCCAACCGCGAAGCCATCAACCCGGCTTCCGACCTGCCAGGCACGTTGACGTGGCTCACGGATCAGAACGTCCCGGCGAACAACTTCACGCTTGTCCGTATCAAGCTGGACGTGAATCCGATCCAGTTCCGCGAAACCGGGGTTCAGGGTGACGGTGTTATCCACCCGGACACGCGACGGTTCTCCGACGACACCTGGGATTATTACTTCGGTGCGGGAACGGGCGAGGACGCGGCACGGGTTGTCCTCCAGCGCAAG
>JAPOOH010000281.1 GCA_026713505.1 Chloroflexota bacterium
ACCTCTGGACGCTCCCCATGTTCCACTGCAACGGCTGGTGCCACACCTGGGCCGTCACCGCCGTAGGCGGCACGCATGTCTGCCTGCGCCGCGTCGACCCCGCCGAGGTCTATCGCCTCATCGAGCAGCACGGCGTGACCAACATGTGCGGCGCGCCCACGGTGCTCACGGGCATGTACTCATCGCCCGCCGCTGAAGGGCGGGACCTTTCCGGGCTCACCATCGCCACCGGCGGCGCGCCGCCTGCCCCGCAGGTCGTTCGCACGATGGAGGGCATGGGCGCGAACATCATCCACCTCTACGGCCTCACCGAGACCTACGGCCCCATCACCCTCTGCGTCCCGCAGCCGGAGTGGGACGACATGACGGCGGAGGAGCGCGCGGTCGCGAAGGCGAAGCAGGGCGTGCCCTACGTCCACGCCGGCACCGGCCTCCGCGTCGTCGACGAGCAGATGAACGACGTGCCCCGCGACGGCGAGACGATGGGCGAGGTCGTCATGCGCGCCAACGGCGTCATGTCCGGCTACCTGGACGACCCGGACGCCACGGCGAAGGCGTTCGCGGGCGGCTGGTTCCATTCCGGCGACCTTGGCGTCTGGCACCCGGACGGGCAGGTCGAGCTGAAAGACCGGGCGAAGGACGTCATCATCTCCGGCGGCGAGAACATCTCCAGCCAGGAGGTGGAGAAGGTCATCATGGAGCATCCCGGCGTGCTGGAGGTCTCCGTAGTCGCCGTGCCGGACGACCGCTGGGGCGAGACGCCAAAGGCGTTCATCACCCTGCGCGAGGGCGCGACGCTCACCGCGGAGGAGGTCATCGCCTTCTGCCGCGGCCGCATCGCCCACTTCAAGGCCCCCCGCCACGTCGAGTTCGGCGACCTCCCCAAGACCGCGACCGGCAAGATCCAGAAGTACGTCCTCCGCGAGCGCGAGTGGGCAGGGCGCGAGTCCCGCGTCCAGGGCGCCCAACGATAGGCAAACTGGAAGCGTGTGGACGATGGCCTTAAGTTGCTTGTTGCGGTTCCTCGCGATAGAGCAGTGAGTGATGAAGCAAGTGTTCACAGCGAGCGTGCGGCAGGAAGGACAGTGGTACGTCGCGCAGGCACTGGAAGCCGATGTCGCCAGCCAGGGCGAGTCGGTCGACGAAGCGCTCGCAAACATCCGCGAGGCGTTGGAGCTGCACTTCGAATCGTCCGTTCCTACGTCCGGCCCCGACCTCCGCCACATCGAGGTAGAGGTTGCCACCGGTTAGAGCGCTGCCATACCGAGAAGCTGCCCGCAGACTGATGGCAGCGGGTTCTCAGTCTCCCCTTACGCCTCGGGGAAGGCCTCCAGGTGCTCGGCGAGCTCGTCCAGGTGCATCACATCCGCGTACTTGTGGTGCATGTCGAACAGGTTGACCTTGTGCGACAGCTGGGCGCGGTCGTACACGCACTCCTCGGCGATCACGACGTGGAAGCCGTTGGAGTAGGCGTCGGCGACCGATGCCCGGACGCATCCGCTCGTGCTCTCGCCGCAGACCAGCACCGTGTCGACGCCCATCTGCACCAGCTGCGCCACCAGCGGCGTCCCGTAGAACCCGCTCGCCCGCTGCTTGTAGATGATGAGGTCCTCCGGCTCCGGCGCAAACGCCTCGTAGATGCCGAACGGGTTCTCCCCCTGGTTCTTCGGACTCCGGTTCGTCGAGCGCAGGCGGTTGGGGCGTGCCTCAGGCCTGTCCTCCCCCGTCGTGTAGACAACCGGGAACCCGCGGGCGCGGGCCATCGCGAACAGTTGCTTCGTCGGCTCGATGGCGTTCCACGCATGCTCGCCACACGCGCTCGGGAACTCCTTCGCCACCTCGTGCACCGGTCGCGGGCCGCCCTGGTACGCGGAGTTGTACAGATCGATCGCCAGTACCGCCGGACGCCGTCCGACGAACAGTTCGCGCTGGTAGTGCTTGTACAGCTCGATGTCTTCCGCGCTCACCACGTCCTGCCAGCAGTGGTCCTCGAATCCGTAGATGGTCATCGCCCGCCTCCTTGTGCCCCTTGATGGGGCGCATTATACGTGCCATTCTGGTAGCGCGGTGATCGCGCCGTGATAGGGTGCCTTGGGCACGATGCCTTGCTATCAAATGCTGTCAAGGAGG
>JAPOOH010000282.1 GCA_026713505.1 Chloroflexota bacterium
AGAGGGCTCCGCCCCTCTGCACTCCCGGGCGAGCACCCACGAGGGATGCCCCTACACCAGGCGCCGCCGCCCCAAGCGCCGCTGGCTCACTCCTGACCCTGGCCGTCCCTTCGAGGGACCTTGCGTAGTCGCGCTCGGCGCAGCGTAGTTCTTTCCACCCACCCGCCCGGAGCGTTGTGGGGGGACACCCCCACGTCCCCGGCAGCGGGGCTCCGCCCCTCTGCACTCCCGGGCGAGCACCCACGAGGGATGCCCCTACACCAGGGGCCGCTACCCGAAGCCCCGTCGCCCCAAGCCCCGTCGGTTCACCCCTCGCCCTGGCCCTTCCCTCGGGACCGTTGCGTAGCCGCGCTCGGCGCAGCGTAGTTCTTCCCACCCACCCGCCCGGAGCGCTCTGGGGGACACCCCCACCCCCCGGCAGAGGGGCAGTGCCCCTCTGCACACCCCTTATCTGGCAGGCTGTGCCGTATTTCGACAAGTTCATTACGAGGGAAACAGGGGATACGCAAGGTCCCCCTTCAAGGGAGAAGGGAGCTGCCTTCCGGCAGCAATGCAAGGGTTTCCTCAAGGGAGAAGGGAAAGGGACGAGCGGTAGGTATGCAGGGGTTGCCTCAAGGGAGGAAGGCCAGCGTTCCGGTAGCTATGCAGGCGTCTCCTGGAGGCCGAACTCGCGGGCGACGAGTTCGTAGGAGCGGATTCGGTCCTCCACTCGGTAGGTGATGGTGACGACGCCCACGTCCGTGGTCTCGTAGCGCTCGGCCATGGCGAGCAGCGCCTCCTTCACCTGGACGGGATCGCCGTCGATGTAGCCGTCGGTGAACTGTGCGACGTAGTCCACCGCAGCGGGGCTGAGGTCGACCTGCGACGCCTGTTCCGGCGGGACGAGGCCCTGCATCTGCTCGCCGCCCTGCGCCTGGATGGCGCGCCGCGCGCGGTTGAGGTTGCGGCTCGAGGCGAGGAAGCGGGCCTCCTCCTCGGTCGGGGCGCAGACGACCTGGGCGGTGACGTTGACGCGCGGCTCCGGACAGAGCGGGGAGGGGCGGAAGTTGCGCCTGTAGATCTCGGCGACGGCGGGGCCGTGCTTGCCGGTGTGGCCGAAGAAGTCGGCGAAGGCGAACGGCAGGCCCACGTAGGCGGCGAGGTTGGCGGAGTAGTCGCTGGAGCCGAGCAGCCAGACCTCCGGCGCGGAGTCGGGGGGCGGGCCGGGCCGCGCCTTCACCTCGGCGAACGGGTGGTCCGGCTGGAGGCCGTCGTGCAGGTAGCCGATGAGGTCTACGACCTGCTGGGGGAAGGTCTCGATGTCGGCGGGGCGTTTCGGGTAGGCGAGCGCGAACATGGTGGTGTGGTCGCTGCCGGGCGCTCGCCCGACGCCGAGGTCAACGCGTCCGGGGTAGAGCGATTCCAGGATGGAGAACTGCTCGGCGACCTTGAGCGCGGAGTAGTGCGAGAGCATGACGCCGCCGCTGCCGACGCGGATGCTGGAGGTGTTGGCGAGGATCTGCCCCGCAAGTATCTCCGGGCTGGTGCCCGCGTAGGTGCCGGTGTTGTGGTGCTCGGCGACCCAGTAGCGTGCGTAGCCGAGGCGCTCCGCGGCCTGCGCCATCCGCACGGTGTCGCGCAGCGCGCTCGCGGGAGACTCGCCGCGGCGCATCGGCGACTGGTCGGTGACGCTGAGGGTCAGTTCCATGGGGCTAGTGCTTGCTGAGGAAGGCGAGCACTTCGCGCGTGATGGCCTCTGGCTGTTCGGGGAGCAGCGCGTGGCTGGCGTTGGCCAGGTCGACGACGTGGACGCGGTCTGCGCCCAACTGGTCGCGCAGGACGTAGCCGTTCTCCGGGGTGGCCATCGGGTCGTCGAGGCCCTGGATGGCGAGCACGGGCGCGGACCCGGCGTACCCCCACTCGGCGTAGGGGACCGAGTCGCGCGCGTCCCACTGCATCTTGCGGGTCGCCGGAGACCAGCCGTCGAGCCAGATGGAGGCGTCGTGGCCGGGCGCGAAGAAGACGCGTTGCACGTCGGCGAGGCGGTCCTCTGTGGGGCGGTCCAGCTCGAAGATGCGCATGAGCGTAGGAGGGATGTCCGGCGCGGGAGGCGACTGGCCGCCGGGGGCGATGAGCGTGATGGTGCGGGTGAGGCCGGGGCGGTCGGAGGCGAGGCAGCGCACGATGCGATTGCCGTAGGCGTGGCCGACGAGGTGCGCGGGCGCGCCGCCGATGTGTTCGATGGCGCGCGCCACGTCGTCCGCGAAGTCGCGGAGCGTCAGCCCGTCGACGGCGGGGGAGCTGTCGCCCACGCCGCGATGGTTTACCCCTGCGACGCGGTACCCCGCTGCCACGAGGTCCTCCGCGAGGGCGTCGAAGTCCTCGATGCCGCGTCCCAGCGAGGAGACGCAGACGACGAGGTCGCCGCTGCCCTTCTCCTGGACTTCGACCTCACCGTCCCTGACCGGTACGCGCATCGTGTCCTCCTGTGGCAGGTGGTTGGGTTGTTGAGTATAGCGTCCGCTTGCGGGGGGTGGGGCCCTCACCCGCCGCTGCGCGGCACCCTCTCCCAGGGGGAGAGGGGAGACAGGTTTTCCTGCGGAGGCAGGAGCGCCCCTACGCCGGGCGATCCGAGAGGTGACTCGGTTGTGCACGGAATGCCACCTCCCCGGCGCACCACCCCACTGCGTGCCCGTGTGGCCTGGCGGCCACCTGCTGGATTCCCGCCGGTGCGGGAATGACGGAGAAGGGGGCGTGGTCCGGCGGGTGCGGCATGGACGGGGCGAAGGGCACCCACAAAGGGGTGCCTCTACGCGGGACAGGGTGGTTCGACAGGCTCACCATGAGCGGACATACGCTGCCCGCGCGGTGGTCAGGCGACGGGTTGCCGACGGCGAGTGCGCCAAGGCTTGCGCTCGAACCGGCGGCCGAGGCCGCGCTGGATCTCGCGCCATTTGCTCTCTTCTTCCGGGGTGATGAATGTTACCGCTTCGCCGGAGCGGCCCATGCGGCCCGTGCGGCCGATGCGGTGCGTGAAGAGCTGCTCGGAGTCGGGCAGGTCGTAGTTGATGACCTGGCCGATTCCCTCGATGTCCAGTCCCCTCGCCGCCACGTTGGTTGCCACCAGGATGGGGGTTTCGCCGGAGCGGAAGTCGAGCATCACGCGTTCACGCGCATTCTGGCTGAGGTTCCCCTGGAGCGCGCCGACCGGGTAGCCGAGTGCGTCGAGCTGCTTCGCCAGTTTCTTGACGCCGTGCTTGGTCCTGCCGAAGACGAGAATGGGGGCGTCGTCGCGCTGGTCCAACAGCGTCTGCAGTGCGCCTATCTTGTCGCTCTTCTCGATGGAATAGACGACGTGCTCCACCGTGGGCGCCGCCTGCATCCCGGCGTCCACTTCCACGGTTACGGGGTGGCGCAGGTGCTTGGAGGCGGTCTTTGCCACCCACTCGGGCATGGTCGCCGACAGGAGGGCCGTCTGACGGTCGGAGGGCGTCTGGCCGAGGATGGCCTCCACGTCGTGGGCAAAGCCCCTGTCCAGCATCTCGTCCGCCTCG
>JAPOOH010000283.1 GCA_026713505.1 Chloroflexota bacterium
CGAATCGGCGGGCTCGTCACCCAGCGCGACATGGAAACGTCCGCGGTAGTGAAGGACCATGCGCCCCTGCTCGCGGAGGCGTACCGCCGCGTCGCCACCGTCCGCATCCGCAACGTCGCCACGGTCGGCGGCGGCATCGCCCAGGCCGACCCCGCGATGGACCCGCCACCGTCCCTGCTGATTCTCGGCGCCAGCGTCGTTGCCACGTCAACGCGAGGCGAACGCGTCATCCCCATCGGTGAGGTCTACGCCGACTACTACGAGACGACCCTGGAACCGGACGAGATTGTGACGGAGTTGCGTGTCCCCACGCAGTCCTCCGGAGTGGCGTGGACGTACATCAAGTATCTCCCCCGGACCGAGGACGACTACGCCACCGTCTCCGTCGCCGCCATCGGCAGCGTCGAGGGCGGCAGTATCGCAGACGTACGCGTCGCGCTCGGAGCCGTTGCGCCGACCGCCGTCCGCGCCTCGGTCGTCGAAGAGGCGCTGACCGGCCAAGCCCCTACGCTCGACGCGCTGCGCGAGGCCTCGCAGGCCGTCGCCGACATCGTCGACCCGACCGACGACCCGCGCGGGTCTGCCTGGTACAAGCGGGACATGTCTGTCGTCTTCACCCGCCGCGCCTTGGAGCAGGTGCTCGGCGTCTCCTGATTCTCCTTCCCCGCAAGGAGGCCCTCGCTAGGAGGGCGGAGACGCGGCTGGGGAGTGGGGGTCTTCATCCCCTCTCCTGAGGGAGAGGGCCAGGGTGAGGGCCCTGCGAGCGTGAATCGGCGGGAAGTGGGCTAACCCCGCGCCCCCTACCACCAGTGCACTTCGTCCAGCGCCTCGGCGTCCGCGCCAGAGGCGTCCCACGGACGCGACGGCAGGTACTTCCACGCACCGTCTGAGAACATCATGACGATGTTCCCGCGCTCCATACCCTCAGCCACGCGTCTGGCCGCGTGGAGCGTCGCACCGGACGACACCCCCGCGAAAACGCCCTCCTCCCGCATCACGTCCCGCGCCGCCGCGATAGCGCTCGCGCTGTCCACCAGAAAGCGCCGGTTCAGCATCCCCAGGTCGAGCAGCGGCGGGATGTACCCTTCTGAGAGGCTCCGCAGCCCCTGCAGTCGCTCTCCGAGCCTGGGCTCGACGCCCACTACCTGCACGCCCGGCCAGCGCTCCCGCAGACGCCGACCCACGCCGGTGATAGTGCCTCCCGTTCCGATGCCAGCGACGAACACGTCCACGCCAACCTGCTCCATCGCCTGGACGATCTCTTCGCCCGTCGTCGCGTAGTGGCACTGGACGTTGGCCGGGTCGCTGAACTGGCCGACCGCGTAGTAGCCCTGATCGGACGCCAACTCCTGCACTCGCCTGATCGCGCCGCGCATCCCCGCCTCGGGTTCGCACCATTCGATCTCTGCGCCGTACAGGTCCAGGATGTCCGCGATGCTGGGGACGATGCCCTTCGGCAGCACCACGCGCACCCGGTAGCCTCTGCGGGGCGCCAGCGCCGCCAGCGCGATGGCCGTATTCCCGGTGCTCGCCTCCACCAGCGTCGCGCCGGGCCGGAGCGCGCCGCTCTCCTCCGCCGCATCCAGCATCGCCACCGCTATCCGGTCCTTCACGCTGCCGCTGGGGTTCTGGCCCTCCAGCTTGGCGAAGAGCCGCACTCCCGGCCGCGGACTCAGATCCCGCAGCTCGATCAGCGGCGTTCCGCCCACGAGCGTGGAGAGTATTTCCGGTGTGCCGTGCGCCATGCCGTTGATTCTATCGCGGCGTACACTGCGCGATGCGCCCTATCCCGCAGCGGGGCCCCGTTGACTGTTCTCTCACGCCTGCTAGCATCTCTCATGCCGTGCCGCCAGCGGCTGGAGTTCGCTACGCTCACCCCCTCCAATCCAGTCCTCCCGGCGCCCATCGAGGCTTTGCGATGAGGCGACACAACTGGCGTCTCCGTCCCGGCGACCGCGTCGTCAGCCGCCCCCGCCAGCGCGAGACCGCGCCTGTACGCATCCGCACGCATGGCCGGAGGCGGCGCATCGCCCTGCATTCGTCGTCTTCGGCCCTGCTCACGCTCGCCGGTGGATTCGCAGCCATGGTCTCCGGGGGCACGGCACTCCTCATGCTGCCGGTCGCCGCTTCCGGGCCGGAGAGCGCCGGCTTCGTCACCGCCCTCTTCACTGCTACCTCCGCCGTCTGCGTCACCGGTCTCGTCGTCGTTTCGAGCGGTGCCTACTGGAGCGTATTCGGTCAGGCGGTGATCGCGGCGCTCATGCTCATGGGAGGGCTGGGCATCATGAGCGCGGGCCTCGTCGTGCTGGCACTGCTGGGGCGGCGCGTCACGCTCAACCAGCGCCTCCTCGTGCGAGAGACGCTGGGAGGCGAAGCGCTGGGGAGCGCCGTGCGGATCGTGCGCTACATCGTCTACTTTGCGCTGGGCGCGCAGGCCGTCGCCTTCCTGCTGCTCTTCGTTCGGCTCGTCTTCAAGTACCCGGCGCTCGAGGCATTCTGGCAGAGCCTCTTTCACAGCATCTCCGCCTTCAACAACGCGGGGTTCACCATCTTCCCGGACTCCAACAGCCTCTCCGCCTTCCAATCCGACCCGGTCGTGCTCTGGATCATCGGCCTGAGCATCCTCCTCGGCGCCATGAGCTATCCCGTGATGAACGAGTTGGCGCGCCGCAAGGGATTCAAACGCTGGACGTTGGACACACGGCTGGTAGTCCTTGGCACACTGGGGCTCTGGGCAACCGGCGTCGTAACGATGCTGCTCTTCGAGGCCACCAACCCCGCGACGCTCGGCGCCATGAGCCTCCCGGACAAGATCAGCAACGGCGCGTTCCAGGCACTGACTTCGCGCACGGCGGGCTTCACCTCCATGGACTTCGGCCACGCGGAGGCAGGCACGAGCTTCCTGTACATGATCATGATGTTCGTGGGTGGCGCGTCCGGCTCCGTCGCGGGAGGCATCAAGGTCAACACGGCGATGGTAATCATCGTGGCGACCATAGCCGCGGTGCGCGGGCACACTCACGTCGAGTTCCATCGGCGCGAGATCGCCTACACGCAGGTAGCCCGTGCACTGTCGGTGCTCGTGCTGGGCGTCGTCGGCGTCTCGCTCTTCATCATCGCGCTCATGGTTTCCGAACGCTCCAACCTCGAATCAGGCACGTTTCATTTCGGTGACGTGATGTTCGAGACGATGTCAGCCTTTGGCACTGTGGGGCTGTCTCACGGGATCACACCCGACCTGTCCACGCCCGGGAAGCTCATCGTCACCCTGACGATGTACGTAGGGAGGCTCGGTCCCCTGACGATTGCGCTCGGACTCGCGCTTCGCGAGCGCCGTGCCTTGTACCGGTACGCAGAGGAACGCGTTAGAATCGGATGAGGGAAACGTCATGGCCCACCAGGTAGCCGTCATAGGCATGGGCAGGTTCGGCATCAGTCTGGCGCGCGAGTTGTACCGCGTCGGCCACGACGTGCTGGCCGTCGACCGGGACGAGTCACTCACCCAGATGATGATGGGGCAGGTGACGTACTCCGTGACCGGCGACTCCACTTCCATGGAGTTTCTCGAAGAAGTGGGCATCCGCAACTTCGACACGGCAGCGGTTGCCATCGGCACTGACCTCCAGTCGAGCGTGCTCACAACCGTCCTTTTGAAGCAGAGCTTCGAGGTACCGCTGGTCATGGCGCGCGCGATCAGCGACATCCACGGCAAGACACTCTCTGCGGTGGGGGCCGACCGCGTTGTCTACCCTGAGCAGGAAACCGGGCTCCGCGCGGCGCACAGCCTCTTCCAGCGCGAAGTCCTGGAGTACATGGAACTCGCCAGTGGATTCGGCTTCAGCAAGGTGAGCGTTCCCGCTGAGATGGTTGGCCTCTCGCTGGAGCGGGCTGGGCTGAGCACAGCACGCGATAAGTACGGCGCAGCGGTCGTGGCCATCCGTAGGGGACGGGAACCTATCCTTTCGCCGTCCAAGGACGAAGTCCTCCAGGAAGGAGACCTCGTCGTCCTCGCAGGCAGAGAAGACACGCTCGAACGTTTCGGGCTGCAATAGCATGGCTGATATCAAGCGGGCCCTCGCACTCGTCACCGGCACGCCCATGGACAAGGCCGTGGTTTCCATCGCCTGCGACCTCGTACGCCCGCACAAGGGGCAGGTCTGGGCGCTCTACGTCATAGAAGTAGGGCGGAAACTGCCGCTTGACGTCGAGCTGCCCAATGAGACCGCGCGCGGTGAGCACGTGCTCCAGCGCATGGAGGCATTCGGACGGTCGCTCAAGTGCAAGGTGGAAGGCGACATCCTGCAAGCCAGAGACACCGGTGCCGCCGTCGTGCGCGAGGCCGCAGACCGTCAGACCGACGTCATCGTTGCGGGCATGCCCTACACCGAGCGATACGGCAGCCCGTCGCTCGGCGAGATGGTGCCGTACGTACTGCGCCACAGCCCTTGCCGCGTCATCGTCTATCGCGAGCAGCAGCCCGCACCGATCCCGGAGGGAGCCTGATGAGCCGGCACGTGATGATCGTCGGCTGCGGGAGGCTCGGGGCGACAGCCGCGAACGCGCTGCTTGATCGCGGCGACCGCGTCACCATCCTAGACACGGACGCTGAGAACTTCCGGCGCCTGCGTCCGCGGACACGGCTAAGCATGTACGTGGGCGACGGGACTTCTCACGAGGTCCTGCGCCGCACCGGCATCGAATCGGTTGGCGCATTCATCGCCGCCACGGGGCGGGATACCACCAACGCACTCGCGGCGCAATCGGCACAGACCACGTTCGGGATCCGGCACGTCGTCTGCAGGATCAACGATCCCATCAGGAGCGAGATGTACGAGCAGCTCGGGCTCACGACCCTGAACCCGAATGATTTTCTCGTCGCGCTCGTCATGCATGCGATGGAGGAGTAGCGGATGTACGTCATCGTTGTCGGCGCCGGCAAGATAGGCTTCTACCTCACGCGCGAGTTGCTCTCCGCACGCCACGAAGTGACGCTCATCGAACGCGACGCCATGGTGAGCGCCACCGCCGCGGAGGAGTTCGGCTCCATCCTCATCACAAGCGACGGGACCGAACCAACCGTTCTCGGCGAGGCCGGGGCGGAACGGTGCGACATCCTGATCTCCACGACCGGTCAGGACGCGACAAACCTGACTGCGTGCCAGGTGGCGAAGTTCTCGTTCAAGGTCCCGAAGACGATGGCGGTGGTCACCGACCCCGACCATGTGCCGCTCTTCCGTGCCCTCGGCGTGGACGTGACCATCAGCACTACCGAGCTCATCCTCTCGCACGTCGAGGAGGAGCTCTCGGGAGGACCATTCGTCCATGTCCTGCCGCTGCGCGGGGCAGCGAGCGGCATCGTCTCCATGCGCGTGCCGAGCGATTCGCCTGTGGTTGGTCAACCCGTATCGCGCATCAAGCTCCCGCAAGGGACGTTGTTGACCGCGATTATCCACAAGAACGGAGAACTCAAGCCTGCCGTCAACGATCCCGAACTGTCGGCTGACGATGCCATCGTGGCCATCACGCCCCCCGAGAAGGAAGACGAGCTGTGGCACGCACTCACGGGGGAGGCCCGCCGGTGAAGATCGCTTACCTGGGGCCGCAGGGCACATTCTCAGAGCAGGCTGCGCTCGACTACGCGCACGATGCAGAACTCGTAGCCTATCGCTCCATCACCGCGTCGGCGATGTCCGTCCTGCAGGGCGAAGCGGACGAGGCCGTATGCCCCATAGAGAACAGCTACCAGGGCGCAGTCACAGACACACTTGACGTGCTGCTGCACGAGGAAGGGCTGCACATCCGCCAGGAGCTCACCCTGGACATCGTGCACAACCTCATGGTGAAGCCCGGGGTGGTGTTGGCTGCGGTAAAGCGCGTTTACTCACACCCGCAGGCGCTGGGTCAGTGCCGGAGATACCTGGAACAGCACCTGCCGAACGCAGAACTCGCCGCGGCGCTCAGCACCGCGGAAGCGGTTGAACGGGCGATAGCCTCCGATGTGCCCGCCGCCGCCATCGCGCCGAGCCGGGCGGCCGAGCTCTACGGCGCGCAGATCCTCGCTCCCGGGATCCAGGACGACGATAACAACGTGACCCGGTTCGTGGTGCTGGGCAGGAGCGACCACCCCCGCACCGGCAACGACCTTACGTCCGTGGCGATGGAGTTCTCGGAGGACAAGCCCGGCCAACTGTTCGGCGTACTCAGGGAGTTCGCGGAGCGCAACCTCAATCTCACCAAAATCGAGTCACGCCCGACCCGGCTGGGGCTCGGCAAGTACTACTTCCTCGTGGACATCGAGGGCCACGAGGACGACCCGACACTGGCGGATGCCCTCGCCCTGGTGGAACAGCGGACGTCACAACTCATCAAGTTTGGCTCCTATCCCCGCGCGGGTATCGAGTCCTACCTCACAGATCTGGTAAGCGAAACCGCCACCTTGCATCACTACCACTGTCTAAGAGGGGTTGAGTTGGCTGGCGTCCACGTTGACCTGCTCCTGGAAGCCGAGGGAAAGAGGATCGGCGTCGAGGTACGGGCAACGTCCTCTTCAGAGGGCATTCTCAAGCGTGCACAGTCATTCCATGAGGCGGGGCTGGCGCAGGCGGTCTTCGTCTTTGCCGACGCCGGCGTGGCAGAGCTCGCCCGCGCTGCATGCGCCGCATGGCCGACCAACCTGGCCGCGACGACGCTGTTCACGACCGCCGACCGCATCGGCGATCTGCTGTAGCGGAAACGCTACCTCGCCTTGCCCCGCATCCCGGCTATGAAGCCGACGAGCATGCCGAGGCCGTTCGCGAACGAAGCCGAGTTGCTCTCGCCCTCAGGCGAAGTCACAAACTTCAACACTGACTCCGACGCCTTGTTGACGTTCTCCAACGTGCCGTTGGCCGTCTCAACCGCCCTGGCTGCTGCGTTGAGCAGGCGGCGCACAGCCTTCACCAGCACACATGCAAGCACCAGCAGGGCAAGTGTCAGGAGGATGCCCACGACGAGATAAGCGCTGATGAGGATGTCCCGCACCTGCGTGATCGACTCTTGGTCCAGCATCCTGCCACTCCTTCTTGCGGCTCCAATGCGACGCCGTGTTCGCATCGAGCAGGGGTATTCTAGCGCACGAACCCGGGGTCTCCGCGAACGCGTCACCCGTCAGCCATCAACACACGATAGACCGTCACCTCCTGGTTGGCAAAGAAGACAACGAGCGAATGACCGGCCATCGCATCAAACTTGGCCAGCCCCGCGGGTGGGAAGTACACGCGCTCGGTAGGCCCGACGTAGACGTACTCCACGCCGTACTCTGACGCCAGGTCCAGGAAGAGCTGTTCGCTCTCCGTCTCGTACATCAGGCGGACGTCGTAGACGCGGGTGCGTACGGCAGCCGGTTCCGCGCCACCCGCGCCCCGCTGCTGTATCTGATGCCATTGCCATCCCACCACCACCGGGAGCCCGGTGTACTTGGCCACGCGCGGCGGCCAGCGATAGGCGTGCGCTGTTACGCCCTCGAGGAACACGGGGGAGCCTTCGACGTTCTCCCGTATGAAGTCGATGGCCTCCGCGTCGTAGTCCAACGCGTAATGCGCCCCGGCGCGGCCCTTGTCCGGCTCCGCCGGGTCCCCGTAGACAGCCGTCCGTTGGTAGGCGCGGCCATCGAGCGTTATCCCGATGGAGGAATCGAACCGGTCGGCGAGGCGCGCGCGGGTGCCGAGCACCGGGAACACGGCGCTCGCCAGCACAAGGGCGGCCAGCAGTCCCAGCCACACTCCGCTGCCGATGCCGCCCCCTCTGAACGCTCCGCCGGTCCACAGGCGCCACAGCCCGACGCCTCCGACGGTGCCGAACAGCACCCACGCATTCAAGTAGAGCTTGAATACGGTGTTCATCCGGTCTATGTCGTTCTCCACGGTCACGAAGTCCACTCCGACACCTATCCCCAGCGCGAGAACGAGCATGACCAGCAGGAGCAGGTGGACGGGAGCCGTGCGGTCGCGCCTGCGCACCAACCAGACGGTGAGGACGCCCAGCGTCCACAGCAGAATCAGCGAGAAGAGCGCCGCGGTCAGCCATTGCCGCAACGCATCCGACCACGCGAAGAGACCGACAGCAAGCACCAACGCCAACGCGCCCAGTCCCATCAGCGCCCGCCACCGCCAGCGCATCCTGGTTTCGTCCTCGGGATCAGGCCCGCCCCGGCCCCACACCTGGCGCGTTTCGAATGCGAGCCAGGAGAGCGCAGCGAAGAGCAACAGCGCGTGTATGGCCACGTAGTGCCAGAGCACCGTCCGCCACTGGCTCATCTTCACGCCGGCGATGGGCGCCTCGTAGTCCTGGTGGAAGGGCAGCCACGCCCCGTACAGCACGAGCCAGAACAGGGCCACCAGGAGCAGTCCCTTCGCCAGCGTCGCTGCCTCCAGCGGGCCTCCCCGCACGAGCAGCGCAATGACGATAGCGGCCAGGCCCAGCAGTCCGTACGCAGGCACTTCCCACGTGTTGATGGCGGCGAACGCCCCCACCACGAACGCAAGCCCCGCCAGCGCAGGGAGCAGTCTCAGGAGCGAGACCGCCTTCCGCGCTCCCAGAACGAGGTTCGCCGCCAGCCCGACCGCAAGCACCTGGTACGGGAGCGATATGAGGTGCGCATGCAGATCTCCGAACAGGAACGTCCAGAACGGGAACTCGTTGATGGCGATCTGGCCGGGCATCAGGCGGCTGCTGCGCCAGAAGTCGAACCGTCCGAATGGTTCGTCCGAGATGATGCTGCGCCACGCGCCCTGCGCGAGTTGCGCGGCGCCGTCCACATTCGCCAGCACCGTCACGAGGAGCGCAACGGCCACGCCCGCCCAGAGGGGGCTACAGCGCCGCCCCATCCGCCCCCCACGCTGCCGCAGCGCCTCCGCCAGGTTGTACCCGACGCTGAACGCGCCGGCGAGCGTGAAAGCGAACAGCATCGGCAGCGCCAGGTTGTAGGCGACCTCCGGCACGATGCCGGTCAGCCGAATCAAGGCGGCCACAGGCACGAAGCCGTAGTAGTAGTAGTTGATGAACCCTCCGGCGTACCACGGGTCGTACGGCGGGAACGTGGACGACTTCACGACGGCGATGAGGTAGGTGAGGTCCATGGGTTTTTCGCCGCCGCGCCATGCGTGCCAGAGGTCCGGGGTCGCGGCGCGCACCAGCAGGAACGCGAGGTACGCCGCGATGAACAACACCTCCACACTAACGACGTACTTCCAATGGCGTTTCGCCAGCGCGATCAGCCAGCGATCGCGGTAGAGCAACGCCGCGGACACCGCCGCCAGCAGCAGGACCGAGACCGCCACGCTGGCGCGGGAGAACGTCCACAGCCCGACGCTCGCGCCCATCCACACCAGCCACGAGACGATGAGCAACCCCAGCGGTTTCGCGAGCACGACCCCCCTGTCCGGGAGCCAGCGCATCAGCCGGACGGAGAGAGGGAGGGCGGCGAGGAAGACGAGCTCAATAGCGAGCAACCAGACAAGCCAGGGTGCAGAGCGGTTCACCGCACTCTCGTTGAAGATATCCGTCCACGTGCCGCCCGCCTGCTGCACGGTGCGGTCCTCGTCGCTCAGCAACGCCCGTTCCGGGACCTCGGGGAAGTCTCCCTCGAACATGATGCCGCTGATCTCGGCCGCGGTGAGGGGCTCCACGTTCCGCCACACGAGCACGAGCGGGTGATCGTAGTTGGTGACGTTCTCGTCCGCGTAGCCGAGGTCCAACGAGAGTGCGCCGGTTTCCACGCCCGGCACGCTTTCAGGACGTTCCAGTCCTGCCGCCGTGAACGGGTCGTGCAGGAACGAGACTCCAGCGAGCGTGGGATAGCGGGCGAAGCCGTGAACGAGTTCGAAGCCGAGGTCGCCAGCGAAGAGTGCGCGGTAGTACGCCGAGCTGTAGGGATACCGCTCCGGCACGCGGAGGATGCTCCCCCAGGGCCGGTTGCTGTAGGACATGATGTAGTCTGCGCGCTCAATCTGGTCGGCTGCTTCCCAGACCTTCTGTGGGGTGTCTCCCTCATGTATCCGCAGCTGGTCCACGTTGAACCTGCCGAGGCCCGGGAAGCCCTCGTCCCAGTGGTTGTCGGTCAGTACGTTCGAACCCGGCGGGGCGTTCTCGTTCATCCAGGCAGACGCCTGTATACCGGGGTGGTCCGTGAAGTAGACCGAGGCGAAAGCGAGGGCGTAGAACGCGGTTGCGGCAACGACGAACGCCATCACGACCTGGACAGCGCGCCGCCAGGCGACCCCTCGCTCCCGCGCGAACCGATACGCCTCGACCAGCCAGTGGCTCCCGAGCAGGACGAGAACAGGCAAGACGGGGCCCACGTAGCGCAGGAACTTGACCTCGAAAAGGGGCACGATGCCGCCCAGGAGAACGACGACCCACGCGATGAGGAGCCACTCTCCTATCCGCGGACGCCGGAAGCCCGCGATGAGCGCTGCCGCCAGACCTCCCCACGCAACGATACCCAATGGCAGACCCAGGGCCCAGACGGCCGTCTGCCGCAGCTCGTAGAGGCCGTTGCGCGGGATGCCGACGTACTGGAGCGTGTACGGCACGAGTCCCGCGGTGCGGGCGACCATCGCCTCCCAGCCGAGGTCTCCCACGTACTTCCGGTAGTCGATAAGCGCGTACGGCTGGAGCACGACGAACGTTCCCAACGCCGCAACGAACGCGAGCAAACCCGGACCCAGCGCCGGCCACACGAGTGGCGAGCCCCTCTCGCCGGCCTCCCAACGCCGCCAGAGCAGCGCGGCGTAGGTCAGAGCGACGGGCGCGAGTATCGGCAGGCTGCTGCCACGGAAGGCGAACGTCGTACCGATCACGAGCCCCAGGACGACGTGGTCGCGGAGCCGTCCGCGTTCCAGCACGTTCAACATCCACCAGAAGGCGACGAGCGCCAGCAGGACCACGAACGACTCCGGGCGGTAGAAGTGGGTGACCTGGATGTTGAAGACGGTGAAGGCTCCCAGCGCAGCGGCCAGCAGCCCTGCTCCCTGCCCGAAAAGACGCCGCCCCAGGAAGGAGAGCAGCACGACGGAGGCCGTATCCACGAACGCAGCCAGTGCCCGCCCTGCCGACGCGAGGTCCTCAAGCCGCACCTGGTCCATGAACGGCTCCATGAGGAAGCGGATGGCCACCAGCAGGTAGATGATGATGGTGCCGAGCGGGAACCAGTGGGGGTTGAGCGGACTGGTGTCCTTGTCGAAAAGCGTGCCTATGCCGGGGAAGCCGGGCGTGTCCTGCGGGAAATCGCGGTTCTGGCAGGAGGCCCACCCCGGCGACTCCGTCAGCACGCGGTACATGCAGTCCGCGCGAAGGTAGATGGAGCGCTCGTCAGGGTGGTAGAAGCTGCCGCTGTCCCAGTCGAGTCCGTTCATCCGCAACCCGAGCGCCGCCACGGCGATCAGGAGGAGGATGAACACCCACACCGGTGCGGCCCTGAGCCACTTCCAGACAAAGGCAAGCTCGGCGCCCACACTGGATGGGCGCTCCTGCGGCTCAGTCTCCGCGGCGCTGGACTGGGAGAGCGGCGCGTCGGCTGACATATCGTTCACGGACGGCATGCCGTAACGCTACGGCACGGAAGCGGGTCTGCGCACCTGCGAAGCGCAAACCCGCAATGAACGCCGCGTGGCTAGAGGCCCCTCTCCGCAATCATGGCCGTGAGGTCGGACGTGCGGCAGGAGTAGCCCCATTCGTTGTCGTACCAGCCGAGCACCTTCACCATGTTTCCCTCCATGACCATGGTGGACTCGGCGTCGAATATGCAGCTGGCGGGGTTCATCTTGATGTCGCTGCTGACGATGGGGTCCTCGGTGTATTCGAGGATTCCGTTCAGCGCGCCCTCGGCCGCCTTACGGAACGCCTCGTTCACTTCTTCCTTGGTCACGTCGCGCCCGACGTCCGCAACGAAGTCGGTGATGGAGCCGGTGGGGACGGGGACGCGCAGCGCCATGCCGTGCAGCTTGCCGTTCAACTCGGGGATCACGACACCGACGACCTTTGCAGCGCCAGTGCTGGTGGGAATGATGTTCTGCGCCGCAGAACGTGCGCGGCGCATGTCCGAGTGGACCTGGTCGAGGATCTGCTGGTCGTTCGTGTAGGCGTGCACGGTGGTCATCAGCCCGTGCTGGATGCCGAACTCGTCGTTGAGCACCTTGATGAGCTGCGCAACGCAGTTGGTGGTGCAGGACGCATTGGAGAGCACGTGGTGGGCGTCAGGGTCGTACTCGTCGGCGTTCCCGCCCAGCACCAGCGCCTTGTCCTCGCCGGTGGCGGGCGCCGAGATGATGACCTTCTTCGCCCCTGCCTCGATGTGGCCTGCGGCCTTCTCGCGCTGGGTGAAGATGCCGGTGGACTCGATGACGATGTCCACGCCCAGGTCGCCCCAGGGCAGGTTGGCGGGATTGCGCTCCGACAGCGACTGGATGCGGCGGCCGTCCACCTCGATGCCGCCTTCGACGGCCTGCACCGTGCCGGGGTAGCGCCCATAGTTGGTGTCGTACTTGAAGAGGTGCGCGTTCGCCTCAGGCGCCGCCAGGTCGTTCACCGCGACCACTTCCAGTTCCTCCGGATGACGCTCCAACGTTGCCCGGAGCACCTGCCTGCCGATGCGCCCAAAGCCGTTGATGCCAACTCTCGTGCTCATACGTCTCTTCTCCTCCTTGCCTGGCCTCGTCTACCGAGGCTGTTCCATGCTATAGACCGTTCGTTCCCGCAACAAGGCGCAGCTCAGGCCGGTAACTGTTCAGACTTCGCGAGGTCCGTCTCCCCCAGCAGTGTCACCGATAGCCCCCGTGCCCCGGAGTACCCTCACCCTAACCCTCTCCCCTTGCAGGGAGAGGGGATTCGCCTCATCAATTCTGAGTAGTTGTCAGGCGCTCCTGCTCACAGCGCCGCTGGCCGGTTGCCATGCGTCGTTGTGGATGCTGTCTCCGATCCACTCCCGCAACTCGATGCCGATGCCGTTCGGGTCCAGTATCTCAGCACGCCAGCCGTTGAAGGACGAGCCGGGCTTCGGCTGTTGTACGAAGGTCACCCCGCGCTCGCGCAGTGCGGCAGCGGTCGTCTCCATGTCCTCCACGGTGAGCGCGATCGCCTTGACGCCCATGCGGCCCACGTCCACCTCCTCCGACACGCGCTCCGGGGGCGCAGCGATGAGTTCCACCATCATCCCGCCGAGCGTCACGCACGCCTGCTCGTGCACCGCGCCATCCGGCCTCTGCGCTGCTGTTGTGCGGAGGTGGCGGAAGCCCAGAACGTCCGTGTAGAACGCGACCGACTCCTGCAGGTCCTTCGCCCACACTTCCACGTGGTCCATGCCCTTGATACCCACGGTCTCACCTCCCCAAGCGTTCGAATGGGGTCCCGCCCGCGTACCGGGCCTCGCTGCCGAGCTCCGCTTCGATGCGCAGCAGGCGGTTGTACTTCGCGACGCGCTCGCTGCGCGCCGGAGCGCCCGTCTTGATCTGTCCCGCCGATACCGCGACCACCAGATCGGCGATCGTGGTGTCCTCCGTCTCGCCGGAGCGGTGGCTGATGACGGCACTCCAGCCGGCCTCGTGCGTCATGTCGATGGCGGCGCGCGTTTCCGTGAGCGAGCCTATCTGGTTCAGTTTCACGAGCACCGAGTTGCCCGCTCCGTCCCTGATGCCCCGCGCGATACGCTCCGGGTTGGTCGTGAACAGGTCGTCTCCCACCAACTGCACGCGGCTGCCGAGTCGCTCAGTGAGCAGGGCCCAGCCTTCCCAGTCGTCCTCGACCAGACCGTCCTCGATACTGACGATGGGATACTTCGAAACCCACTCCTCGTAGTAGCCGACGAGCTCGGCGCTGGTCAGCGTTACGCCCTCGCGAGCGAGCACGTACTTGCCGTCCTCGCAGAACTCGCTCGCTGCAACGTCCAGTGCCAGCGCGCAGTCCTCGCCGGGGCGGTAGCCCGCCTTCTCAATCGCCTCCACCAACAACTCGACCGCAGCCTCGTTGGTGGGGAGCGAAGGCGCAACGCCGCCCTCGTCGCCGACGTTCGTTGACATGCCGCGCGCATGCACGATGCCGCGCAGCGCCTGGTAAACCTCAGCGCCGCAGCGCAGGCCTTCGGTGAATCTGTCGAACCCCACGGGCATCACCATGAACTCCTGGAAGTCCGTCGAGTTCACCGCGTGCCGTCCGCCGTTGAGCAGATTCAGCATAGGGGTGGGGAGCAGCGTACCGCCGCCCAGGTAGCGGTAGAGCGGAAGGCCGACCGACCGCGCGGCGGCGTGGGCGGTCGCCAGCGAGACCGCGAGGACCGCGTTCGCGCCGAGGCCTGCCTTGTCCGGAGTGCCGTCCAGGTCCAGCATCGCCTCGTCCACGGCCTGCTGACCGTCTGCGTCGAGTCCGCGGATACGGGGGGCGATCTTCTCGTTCACGTTGGCCACGGCGGTAAGGACGCCCTTGCCCCCGTAACGTTCCGCGTCCCCGTCACGCAGTTCAAGCGCCTCGTGCGTGCCGGTGCTGGCGCCGGAGGGAACCGCGGCCCAACCGGTCGAGCCGTCATCCAGCGTCACGGTCGCCTCCACGGTGGGGAGTCCCCTCGAATCGAGCATCTCGCTCGCTCGCACATTCTCGATACGGGCCATCGTTCACTCCTCCGCGAATCTCTTGCGCAACGTCACTCAGTGCGCCGCGGCCCTCTCCCGCGCATCCCGCGCCCGAGCCGCCGCGATGGCTTTCTCCACTGCGTCCGCCGGTGAATCCGCGCGCGTGATCTCCAGGGGGTACCCGTCTCCGTTCGCCAGTTCCCACGTTTCGAGTCCTATGACAGGGGCGCCGTCGCCCAGGGCGTGGGCTATCTCGGAGAGCGTGCCGTATGCGCCGTCCACGGCGATGGCCGCGCGTCCGGTCTTGACCACGATGACGTTACGCGCATAGCCCATGCCAGTCATCACGGGGTAGTCGACCCAGGGGTTCGCGGCGCGGGGGTCATCGCCGGGCATCACCCCGATGGTGACGCCGCCCGCGGACTTGGCGCCCTTGCAGGCCGCCTCCATGACCCCGCCTAGTCCCCCGCACACCACCACCGCGCGGCGTTGCGCCAGTTCCCGCCCCACGGCCTCGGCAAGTTCGTAGGCGCGCGCGGACGGCGCTCCGCCTCCGATGACCGAGATCAGCAGGGGGCGTTCAGAAGCATCCAGCGGGAGCGGGGTGTTCGTTTCCGGGGGATTCGTCATTGCGGTTGCCGTGCGGCACCTTCGATTCTATCAGCCAAGGGGAGGGCGCGATGAATCAACATGGATGGACAGGATGGGTCCGAGAGAGATTTCCCGGTTGCCCGCAGCATGACAAGAACCGACTCCCCTTGCAGAGACCTTCAGATGACCCGTCGCGTAACCCTCGCCCCGCCAACCCTCACCCCAGCCCTCTCCCGCCATCGGGAGAGGGGGCCCGACCATCCCACCACGCTCCGCCTTTACGCAAAGACCTCCCTGGAGGGAGAGGGGGCAACGCGGTTGCGAGTGATGAGGCTGAGGCGACCCCGGCGACCAAGGCGTCCAAGCAGCGGAGAATCCTGAGCCCCTTGGTCTGCGATCAAGAGTAGAACAGGGCGCCGATCTGCGCCCCTTGGTCTCCTTGGTCGGGGGCGTTTCCAAGGCCACCGCCTGCTTCCCGCGACCAAGGGACCAAGGGGCGCAACGATTCTCAAGTTTCGGAGTCATGGCGGGGTGTCTCATCCTGTTGCCCAGCAGTGCTTTCCGGGAGGGACCAGAGCCAAGCGCCCACGCCCTTCGGTGCACCGGGTTCGCTAGCGCGCGTGGCCTTTGTGCGGCAGAGGGCACGGGCACGCTTGAGGGTGCCCCTGGAGATGCCGAGGCGAGCGGCCCCGCGCTCAATCTCAGTGGCGGGGTGGGGGCCATCCGCGAGGGCCCGGGTGAGGAAGGCCTGCGCGGCGCGCACTTTCGCTCCGTCGTTTGGGCGGGGTGCGGCGAGGGCCTTGATGTGAGCGGGGAAGACGGCTCCAGTCCTGCAATCGACACAGCATCCTCAATCGGGATGGCCAGCGTCAGCTTGACCTTGTTGTCCCTGTCGATGGTCGCTCCATCCA
>JAPOOH010000284.1 GCA_026713505.1 Chloroflexota bacterium
CGGCTCTGCGCAACTTGCGGACGAGCGTCGTGTAGACGGCCTGCAGATCGGAACCGAGCCGCTCTTTATCCGCGTCGAGGGTGAAGTAGAGTTCCGCGATAGCCGTTTGCAGGTCGGCGAGGGCTTCGGGAAGCGTGTCGCCGTAGCCAAACTCGTTTATCTCCGGCGCTTCCAGGACGAACTGCCCCGCCTCAGTCATGCTCTTGACTGCGATAGGCTCAACGACGGACAGCCGGTCATCTTCCAGCCGGTCGAGCGCGAACTCGGCAGGCACCGGCGATGTAGCGGTCTGTTTGCCAATCTGCGTCAACGCGCTTCCTCCCACCCGGCTGCGGTACCTCGGTCAGTACACACGCTACATCCGTAGCGCAACCGCGGCAATGCACTCGTGTCGCAGCCTACCCCTCGATGTAGCGATAGGCGGCGAGGGCTGCGGCGACGCCGTCGCCGACGGCGTTGGCTAGCTGGCGGTCCGAGAACTGGCGGACGTCGCCCGCCGCGAAGACGCCGGGAACGTTGGTCTCCATCTGGAGGTTGGTGAGCACGTGGCCCGCGGCGTCCAGGTCCAGCACGCCCTGCATGAAATCGTTCACCGGATGGAAGCCGATGAAGATGAAGACGCCCTGCGTGGTGTGCTCCATCACTTCGCCGGTCTTCAGGTTGCGCACCACCGCGCTGTTCACGTCTCCGTTGCCCCGGATCTCGTCGACGACACTATCCCAGACGAAGTCCATCTTCGGGTTGTCGAACGCGCGCTGCTGGAGGATCTTGCTGGCGCGCAGCGCGTCCCGCCGGTGCACGACTGTCACCTTGTTCGTCATGCGCGTGAGGTACAGCCCCTCATCCAGCGCGGCGTCGCCGCCGCCCACGACCGTGACGTCCATCCCCTTGAAGAAGTTGCCGTCGCACGTCGCGCAATAGGAGACGCCCTTGCCCCAGTACTCGACTTCGCCGGGCACGCCGAGCTGGTTGTGCTCGCCGCCGGTGGCGACGATGACCGCCCTGCCCGTGTACTCGCCGTCCTCGCAGACGACGCGCTTCTCGTCCCCGGCCACGTCGAGGCTGACGACAGTGTCGTACTCGAACTCGACGCCGAAGCGCCCGGCCTGCTTCTCGTAGAGCATCGCAAGTTCGGGGCCATCTATGGGCTCCGGGAAGCCGGGGTAGTTCTCGATCTCGCCGGTGAGCAGGATCTGGCCGCCCACGGCCTTCTTCTCGATGATGAGCGTCTTGAGCATCGCGCGCACCGAGTAGATGGACGCGGCGAGGCCGGCTGCGCCCCCGCCGATGATAATGACGTCGTATTGCGGTTCGTTGGACATGACCTCCGTATCCTCCCTTCTGCCCCGGCTACACGCGGTAGCGGTATCCCGTTGCCAACTCGTCGCGGTTGAGGCGGCGGTTCAGGTGCAGCCCCTCCAGCACGAACTCGGCGGCGGACGCGGCCTCCGGGCCGCTGTTGCCCGTGCCGAGCTTGCTCAGCGCGCCCGCGAACCCCTCCAACTGGCCCATCTCCTCCAGATAGACGCTGGCCGGCAGGTCCGCTCCGGTGTCGAATGTCTGCCCGGCCTCGAACGCGACAACGAGGTCGTCCAGTTCATGCGGTTCGAAGTTGCGGTCGAACACGTTGAGGAGGGCGCGCCGGATGAGTTCGTCGACGATCTTGGCCTCACGGCCTTCCTCCATCGTCTCCAGCTCCACCTTGCCGAGCGTGGAGGCGATGATGAATGCGAAGTCGGTGATGCGCGGGACGGCCTGCTCCTCGCCCTGGGAGATGGCGCGGCGCAGCGCATTCGCGGCGACCGTCTCGTAGTTGGCGATGGAGACACGCACGCTGACGCCGGAGCGCTGGTTGATCTCCGGGTGCCGCCGCGCGAGCGACGTGAACTCCGCGATGAGCTCCTTGATGTAGCCGGGCACGACGATGGGCTCCTGCGCGCCCGGGAATTCGTTCCGCTCCACTTCCATGATGGCGATCTCCTGGGAGATCTCCCTGGGGTAGTGGGTGCGGATCTGCGCGCCGTAGCGGTCCTTCAGCGGCGTAATGATGCGACCCCGGTTGGTGTAGTCCTCCGGGTTCGCGCTCGCCACGACGATCACGTCCAGCGAGAGCCGCACGAGGTAGCCCTTGATCTGGATGTCGCGTTCCTCCATGAGGTTGAAGAGGCCGACCTGGATGCGCTCCGCGAGGTCCGGCAGTTCGTTGATGCAAAAGATTCCGCGGTTGGTGCGGGGAATGAGGCCGTAATGGATGGCGAGCTCGTCCGAGAGGTAGCGGCCCTCCGCGATGCGGATGGGGTCCACATCGCCGACGAGGTCGGCGATGGAGATGTCGGGCGTAGCGAGCTTCTCGCCGTAGCGGCGGTCGCGGCCGATCCAGTCAACGGGGGTCTCGTCGCCCTGCTCGGCGATGAGCTCGATGGCGTAGCGGGAGATGGGGGCGAGGGGGGCGTCGTTCACCTCGCTCCCCTTCACGATGGGGACCTCCTCGTCGAGCAGTTCCACCAGGGCACGGATCATGCGGGACTTCGCCTGCCCGCGCTCGCCGAGGAGGATGATGTCCTGCCCCGCGAGGATGGCGTTCTGCACCTGGGGGATGACGGTGTCCTCATAGCCCACGATACCCGGGAAGACCGGCTCGCCGTTGCGCAGGCGATCCATGAGATTGCGCCTGAGCTCGTCGCGGACGGACGCGACGGTGTAGCCGCTCTCGCGCAGCGCGCCGAGCGTGGCGGGACGTCCGTTCGCGGACCGGTTCGAGGAGGGTTTACTGGTCGTGGGTTTCCTTCGGGAGGTGGTCATGGGCGCTCCTGGCGGGGATTGCGCCGGGTGTCCGGCGCCTACTCTCATTCTACACAAGCCGTACTCCCCCAACCCTCACCTTCCCGCCTCTCCTCCACCCAGGAAGCGAGAGGAGCCGGCAGGGTGGCGTTCAAGATCCGTTTCAAGGTCAGAAATCTACGAGTGAGCGGAGGGGATTTCGGATCAAGAATGCCTTAGTCGGCAAGGCCGTGGCCTGCTTTCTGGTTGTTCCGTCCAAGTTCCGACGGGATGCAGGGTGTGATTCTCCGTTCCCATAGGTCTTGTCTATACCTGCGCAGGCCAGCCATAAGTTTCGTCTATGGGTGATGCCGGTGCGCAGGTCATGCATCCAGCGTAGTGGATGCGGGGGCGGCAGGGTAAGGGGCGGGTGTCAGTGATCCGGGGAATCAACATCGATGGACAGGATGGAACAGGACAGGGGGTGGAAGCGCCCCCTGCCTCGCCGTTGACTTTGGCGGCACGCGTTCATAGCCTAAACAAGACAACCGACGATGCCGACGATTCACAGAGAGGGGCCATACCGGTTCATGTTCTATGCCTCAGACTGGAATGAGCCGCCACATGTACATGTCATCCGGGACCGCCTTGACGCCAAGTTCTGGTTGACTCCGGTGCGCCTGCAAAGCTCCGGCGGGTTCAGGCCGGTGGAGATCAACCGCATCACGCGTATCATAGAGGAACAACAGGAACAGTTCCTGGAGGCTTGGAATGACCACTTCGCCAGTTGAAGCAGCCAGCCCCACGGCGACGCGCATCATTGTCACAGCAGAGGAGTTGACTGCCGAACTCTACGATGGGCGGACGATCTCAGTGCCGCTCGCATGGTACCCGAGATTGACTCATGCCACGCAGCAGGAGCGGGAAAACTGGCGGTTCATCGGCATCGGACAGGGGATCCACTGGCCGGACCTTGATGAAGACATCAGCATCGAGGGGCTCATTGCGGGCCGCAAGTCCGGCGAGAGCCAGCGCTCCTTCAAACGGTGGTTGGAGGCCAAGCAGGCCGGGCTTCCCCTGACCATCCACGAGATACGCCCCGCCACGAAAGAAGACCACTGAAGACTTCTCCCCTCCGCGCCGCGAGCGCAGGCGTTCGAGGAGGTCGTTGAGTCCGGGAAGGCGGGTGTCGTCCCCATCGGCGCCCCGCCGAAGCAGGTCGCGGAGCGCCCGCCGGTTATCGCCGTGGTCGATGACGTCCTCTGCCAGCGCATCGGCGTCGGCTTAGAACGGCTTTCTGCGAACCGTCCCATTGGGAGTACCGGTAGAGCAACGGCGGGATTGTATACCCCCCGTACAGCGGACGACCCGTTATCCGCCGCCAGGCGGGAACGGGTCCTGTTCGCTCGCGAACGCCTGCGACTCCACGATAGAGACGCCACGGCTCGTCTTGTCGCCCCAGAGGCTCTTGACGTAGGTGAGCACCGCGACGATATCGTCGTGGCTGAACCGGTCTCCGAATGCCGGCATGGCGCTCTTGAAGCTGCTGAAGCGCGGGTCTTCGAACTCCTGCCCGCCCCTGCTGACCACCCGGTACAGGAGGCCGTCGCCGTGGTGCCAGGTGTGGCCGTCGCCGTTCAGCGGTGGCGCGGGCAGCGTGCCGTCTGCCTTCGCAGTGTGCCAGTTCGGCTGCCCCTCGCCTCCGACCCCGTGGCAGGTTGCACAGTTCGCCGCGAATAGCTCCTTACCCCTCGAAACGGCGGCGGCGTCCTGGCCGGACGACGACGTGCAAGAGGCCAGCAGGAACAGGGCGAGCAGCAACGCGACGAGCGCAGCGGCGCGGCCGCGAGCACGCGAAAGACCAAGGCGGGAACGAACTGCAAACAATCTACTTCCTCGATATCACTTTAGCACGGCAGGTGAAGGGAATTTGGATGCGGCCCTGGGTGACGCCGTCCGAAATGAGTTGCTAGAAGGCGAGGCGTAGTTCTACGGCCCTGGCCGGGGGCTCCTCGTACGAAAGGGTCACAGGGGAACGCTCGGGAGCACGGGGTCAAGCGGGCGTGCTGTTATGCTCGCCCTAATGAAACGCCGCTTCTTCACGACGCTGGCGCTGCTTGCGCTGGCGCTCCCCTACGCCGGGTGCGAGTCCCCGCCGCCAGCCGCCGGCGTCGAAGAGGCGGACGTTCAGGCCACTGTCAGTGCGGCGGTCGCCGGTACCATCGCAGCGCAGCCCACCGCGGCCGGTCCCGCCACGCCGCACACGATATCTACGCCTACACCTACGCCTCGTCCAACGGCCACCGCCACCTCGACTCCCACGTCCACCCCTGCGCCTACTCCCACACCTGATCCCACGCCCATTCCCGCCAAGCTGACCCCAAAGCAGATCTATGAACGCATCGCCCCCTCAGTAACGATCATAGAAACACCCAGGGGGCAAGACAGCGGCATCTTGATGAAGGGCGGCTATGTCCTGACCGGCACGTTCTTCGTCCACTCGTACGAGACAGTCAACGTCCGGTTGCTGACCGGTGATGCATTCTCCGAGGTACCTGTCCACAGCACGGACCTCGTCACCGGCATAGCGATCGTGGGTCCGATCGACGTAGATGCCGCTCCCCTGGAGTTCGCGGACGATCCAGACGCAGCCTTGCAGGGGAATACCTATCTCGTCGGCTATGCCAGACTGGGGGATGGCGGCTTCAAACAACCCTCAATAGCCCCGGGCCCCGTTGCCAGCACACTCGAATCGCAGGTGTTGGGGCTCACCCATTACCGAGTTTCCGTTGACCATCGGCCGATCGATATCGGCATAGAAGGCGACGCGGTGTCTTCGCCATCGTGGTGGTGGAACAGCAAGCCGCTCGTTGCTGAGGACGGCGCAGTCATCGGCCTCAGCGGGTTCCTCCGTCATACGGAGGTCGATACAGAGGACTCCTATGAGTACGCACTGTCTTCATCCGATGTCGTGCGACGTGTTGAAGACCTCCTGTCAGGAACGGGCACCGGCGGCATCGAGGCAACACAAGCACCGGGTGAGACCGAGCATGTCGTCAATGAACCGCCTCTTGTAATCGCACCGGACTACAAGGTCTACGTGCTCAGCCAGCCGGTCGGAACAGACGTTGTCGTCGGTATCACCGGCAGCGGGTATTCGCGCTTTGCGATCCTCGATGGGTCCCGCCGGAGGGTCTCTGACATATACGAGGGCGAACACGGAAACGAGTCGGCGAAATTCACCGTGGAGCACGAAGGTGCTTACTACATCGAGATAGTCCAGCGGATGGACTCGCCGATGGAATTTCATCTCTCCAGCAGCCATCCCGTGACGGAGGTCGAAGACCCTGACGATGGCGTGTTCGTCAGGCCGGATGGCCGCGTGGCGGGGGGCATCGATTCAAGCAATGAGGGAGACGTCTTTCACATCAACCTGGAAAAAGGACAGGCGGTGAGGGTGACCCTGGCCTCCGGGTCAATCATGCCCCAGGTCCGGATCCAGTTCGCCGAAGAAGCGTTGTACTTCGCCTCGGCGAACGCAGCCCTACCGAACTTCTTCGAGGCCAGCGTCATCTACACCGCGCGGGAATCGGGTGAGTACCTGATCTATGCCGAGAACGCTCAACAGCACACCGGGGACTACGTACTTGCCGTCGATTCGCTCTTTCCACTCCCAGAAGGGTTACCGATTCAGGAAGTGTTGGAGCGCGTCAAACTCACGGTGCCCCTCATCGAAACGCCCACTGGCCGTTCGACCGGGGTCCTCCTGGAGGGCGGATACGTCCTCGTGAAACGATCGGACATCTGGCCACATGCGTATGCGCGCGTGGCGTTCCCTGACGGTTCGGTGCACCGCAGGGTCTACGTCCACAGTGTCGACGCCATGGCCAATCTCGCACTGCTGGGGCCGATGCCCTCATACATCCCCGCATTGGCGCACGGAACCACAGACCCGTTCGGTCAGGACCTGTACCTCGTCGGGTACCCGCGGGGAGAGGAGACTCCCCTGGCTGTAGTCGCCTCAGTATCGGGGTCGATCGACTGGACAGCGCAGGAGCTTGCCTATCTCAGCGTCGATAACGGTCACCTGCGAGGCATGGACTGGGAACCCGGCAGGCTGCTCGTGTCGGAAGATGGAAGTCTGATCGGGTATGGCGCTTTCGGGTGGGGCTTTGCCATCGACAACCTCAACCTCACCATCACGCGCCTACGCTACGAACTGGCCCTGCAATCTGCCGATGTGATGCAGCGCGTTGCACCCCTGCTCACATCAGAGGGGACGGGAAACCTGGAACGGTGGCTTGTCCCAACCACAGGAGGTTCGACAGAACAACCGCTGGTCCCCAGCGAAGCCTGGCAAACCCGGACCTACGTGATCAATGAACCAGCGGGCACCGAGGTCACCTTGCTCATACAGGGAGGAGACGACGTGTACTACGCCATCTTTGACTCCCTTGCCTCAGGAGACCGGACCGTGGATGTCTTCGAGTTCCCCGATGGGACGAGGCGGCAGACCTTCGGAGGGACAGCCGCGAAGGTTGTCCGGTTGGATGACGGGACCGAAGTAGTGACCTTCGTTATCGAAGACGACGCGCCTCATTTCGTGAGGATACGGTATTCGGGTGAACGCACGGACCTCCGGGTGCAGGGCAGCCATGTCCTGACATTCCTTGAAGACCCTGATGACGGGAGAAGCGTCAGCAAGGGCGAACAGGTTTCAGGGAATATGGAACATCATCTTGACGTCGACGTGTTCCTCGTCCAGCTCGACGCGGGAGAATCGGTCCGATTCACGGTAGATTCGATATCGGTTGACCCCAGCATAGCCATAGCGCTCAGCAGCGGCACAGAGAGTGAGAATCTCACGAAGAGGCCAGACGATGAGCGCTTCTGGGAGCATGAGTTCCCTCCGTACACGGCGCAGAACACGGGCGAATACCTGGTATACGTCAGCGGGGGTGGCACAGGCGCATACATGCTCAGCGTTGATTGACGAGGCCAACGGACCCCGACAGGACCGGAAAGCGCCTCCCAGACCGGCGAGACCATGCACTCCTGACCAGCGTCCTGGGTGGCGATGGCATTGGGGAGCACGATGTCCACGAGCGTGCTGCTACACTTGCCCTCATGACACGCCGCTTCCTCACGGCGCTCGCGCTGCTTGCGCTGACGGCTGCCGTCTCAGCGGGGCTGGTCCACGCACAGGGCCAGCCGGGGGCGGAACGGCCCCCGTATCGCATCGACCTCCACGCCGGATGGAGCCTCATCTCGTTCCCCGGTGACCCGGTGGACGGAACGCCGGAGAACGTGATGGGAGATTCGCAGGTGGAGGTCGTCTGGGCGCATCAGGGCCACCAGTGGAAGGCTGCCGTGCGGGCCGCGGACGGCAGCTGGCGCACAGCCACCGGACTAACGACGATTCTCGGGGGCTGGGGCTACTGGGTGTATACACCCGCGGCCACGACTATCGAAACGGCGCTATCGCCGGACACGCCCAGACCCTCACCGGAGGGATGCGGCTGGCAGTTGATGGGAATATGGGACGCGGAGCAGCAGCCTGCGGGCACGAAGGTCGACGCAGATGACTACTTCGCCGGGGTCGGTTGGCGTGAAGCCTACGGGTTCCTCAGTGAAGCAAACCTATGGACAAAAGTGGTGACTGGCACCGATGGAACAGTGGAAGTAGGGCGCGGTTACTGGGTGCGGGTAACACTTGGAGGCTGGCATGCCGTCGACAGTTCCGGCACCTTCTGCCCATTCGACCGGGCTGAAGGCCTGACCTGGTGAGGGCGCCCTTTACCTCTACACCCGTGACACCATGTACTCCTGGCCAGCGTCCTCGATGGCGGTGTCCTTCGGGAGCACGATGTCCAGCGAGCGGACGCGGAACGCGCCGCCGTTGCGGGCCTCAGGCGGCTCCTGGCCTTCCATCAGCTGCCGCACGGAGCGGATAAGGCGCCGCCGCACCTGGATGATGGCGGTGTCGCTGCTCACGAGGTGCTCGCGCGTGCGGTCGGAGACGGGCCCTCCGTGCTGCACCTCCGTCACGGCGAAGTCCTGCGCCGGGATCGACTTGATGCCGGTGAACGAGTAGTGCCGCTGCGCCGCGCGGTCCTGCTGGTAGTCGTTGTATTTGTTCTCCTTCGTGCGGTACGTGCCGGGGACCATCTCCGGGAATAGGACGCCCTTGTCTCGGTAGACGGAGAGCTCCTCCGGAGTCAGTGGCCGCTCGGCGTGCCAACGGACGCGGAACGCGACGGCATGCTGGTCGTCGACCGGCACCTTCACCTGGCAGAGGACGCTGTCGCCGGGGCGGGCGGCAATCATGGTGTAGAACGGAAGCATCCACTGGTTGATGCGCCAGTAGTAGTTCTCCCCGGCTTCGCGGCGCGCGGTCAGCATCACGCCGTACTCGGTGTCGGTCACCGTCCACACCGGGGCTTTGTCGGTGGCAGTCAGGTCCTCGATGCCGTTCGCACGGCCGTCTATCACCGTGCCGCTCTTGACGTAGCTGTGCAGGAAGCCGAGGTGGCTGGAATCGATGTCGGCCTCCATCGACTGCATGTAGTTGCAGTCCAGGAACATCTTGGAGATGTAGCGCTGGTCGTTGGGGACGCGCGTCCACTCCATCTCCGGGAAGTCGGGCACACCGTTCTCGCGGGGGCCGAGGTAGGCCCATATCACGCCGCCGCGCTCGACCGCAGGGTACGCGCGGGCGCGTATCTTGTCCTTGAACGTAGCGCCTTCCGGCGCGTTCGGCACGTCGACGCACGTCCCCTCGACGTCGTACTTCCAGCCGTGGTAGACGCAACGCAGCCCTTCCTGCTCGTTCCGTCCGTAGAAGAGGTCCGCGCCGCGGTGCGCGCACCACGGTTCGAGCACGCCGATGCGCCCCCTGGTGTCCTTGAAGGCGACGAGGTCCTCGCCGAGTATCCGCGTGCGGACAGGCGCGCAGTCGGGCGCAGGCAGCTCTTCGGCGAGCAGGACGGGCGTCCAGAAGCGTCGCGCCAGCTCGCCCATCGGGGTGCCAGGCCCAACATTCGTGATTAGCTCGTTCTCTTCGGCGCTGAGCATCGCTGCCCTCCCGCGCCACACGAGTGGCGCTGGGGGCATTCTACCGCGCTGGGCAAGGCTGCACGGGATGTTCTGTCTCCGCAGGAATGGTCCGGGGCCTTCTGGGCCATTCAGGGGAACAAGAATGGGAAGGTGCGGGTTGTGGCGCGCACTGCTCAGCATGACACGCCCCACTCCGCCGCGTGACCGTGTGGCCTGGCGGCCACTTGCTGGATTCCCGCCGGTGCGGGAACCACGGAGGGCGTGCCCTCACCCGACGCGCAAGCGCGTCTACCTCTCCCAAGGGGAGAGGTGGGGGCGTTGTTCCTGCCTGCGCAGGATGGTTCGACAGGCTCACCATGAGCGGGGGAGGGGGTATTTTCACAGGAATGGCCCAGGGCCTTGTCAGGCCGTGTAAGGGAATGAAAATGGGGAGGCGACAGACCACGCTCACCCGTACTTGCCCGCCGCGTAGCGCAGTACACGGCAGGACGCGCCCCACCCTTCCACTCCGCCCCGTGTGGCCTGCCCGGCCACCCTGGATTCCCGTTTTCACGGGAATGACGGGAGAAGGCGGGAATGACGGGGGCCTTTTTCACAGGTACGACGAGGTAGCCCTTTGTCGTGGTAGGCTCACGCCAAACCCGCAACGACGAGGAGGCGCACGATGGGAGAACTGGACGTGCTGCGCGTTGACCACATCGGCAGCCTGCGCAGGCCGCAGGGGCTGCTCGATATGCGGGCCCGCGTCGACGAAGGCGACGCCACACCGGAAGAGCTGACGGCGCTGGAGGACGAACTGATACGGGAGGCCATCGCTGAACAGGAGCGCATCGGCTTCCCCATCGTGACCGACGGGGAGTTCCGCCGCAGCAACTTCCAGGACAGCTTCGGAGCGTCTGTCTCGGGCTACGACGCGCGGGAGAGCCGCGAGGAGTACCGGCGGTGGCAACAGGGCACCCGGTCCGACCAGCAACAGCGCGTCGAGTCCGGCCCGCAGGTCGCCGGGCCGCCTGTCACGACGCGCGGTCCAGCGATAGAGCGGCTGACGCTCACGCGCAATCTCCCGCTGGAGGAGTACCTGTTCGCCGCGAGCGCCGCGCACGCCGCAGCCAAGGTGACGCTCATCGGGCCTGACCGAGTCGCGCAGCGCTTCGACTGGCAAGCGTCGGAGGGCGTCTACGAGGACCTGGACGACTTCAGGAAGCACGTCGCGGAGATCCAGCGCGAGATGGTGCGGCAACTGGTGGAGGCGGGCTGCCCTTACGTCCACATCGACGCGCCGGGCTACACGGCGTACGTGGACGAGCCGTCGCTGGCGGCGATGCGCTCGCGCGGCGAGGACCCGGAGGAGAACCTGACACTCTCCATCGCGGCAGACAACCGCGTCATCGAGGGGGTCGAAACGACGTGCGGCATCCACCTCTGCCGGGGCAACTCACGCGCCATCGACCCCGTCACCGGCAGGATGGTCGCGCAGTGGCACCGCGAGGGGCACTACGACTCCATCGCGGAGCAGCTCTTCACACAGCTCAACCACAAGCGGCTGATGCTGGAGTACGACAGCGAGCGCGCCGGGAGCTTCGAGCCCCTGCGGTTCGTGCCGAAGGACAAGATCGTGGTGCTCGGCCTGGTTACCACCAAGAGCACGGACGTGGAGACGATGGACGACCTGAAGCGGCGCATCGAAGAGGCGGCTCGCTACATCGACGGCGACCAGCTTGCGCTCAGCCCGCAGTGCGGGTTCGCGAGCGGCGGAGGCGGCGAGACGGTGCCGGAAGACGTGCAGTGGCGCAAGCTGGACGTGATCCTGGAGACCGCGTCCCGCGTGTGGGGCTAGCTCCCGAAGACCTCCGCCACCTCCTGGTGCGGGGCGTCCATGGCCTCTTCCCGGTAGAGGTTGAGCGCCTGCAGGACGGGGCTGTCGTTGTAGGAGAAGAGGACGGCCTCCTC
>JAPOOH010000285.1 GCA_026713505.1 Chloroflexota bacterium
CTCCAGCAGCCCGCGGAGCGCCTCTGTGGCCGAGAACGAGTCTTCACCGTGCAGGACGTATATCACGAGTCTTCATTTTGATCCCCTCTCCCTCGACGGGAGAGGGCTAGGGTGAGGGTGAAAGGAGCGCCGCCCTTCCGTCATCCCCGTCCCTTTCGGTCATGCCCGCCCTCTTTCGTCATTCCCGCGAAGGCGGGAATCCCGCAGCCCGTGTTCGGGCTGTGCGGGTCGGTTACCGTTGAGCGCCGACCGTCACGTCGTGTATCTGCTGAAGGATGTCCTCGTCGGTCTGCGTCACGTCGATCTCGGCACGGAACGGCTGCTTCCAGTCCACCGGGAGGCTGTAGTAGATCTCCAACCGGTTGTCCTCCGGGTCGCGGAAGTACACGCTCGCCGTGTTGCCGTGCGTGACGACCGAGTCGATCTGCACCCCGTCCTCGACGAAACGGTTGTGGAACTCGCGCACGTCTTCGACGTTGTCCACGTGGAACGATACCTGCTGCACGATCTTCGCGTCGGCGTCGCCCGTCCTTCCGGGCATGAGCAGCAGTTCATGGTGCTCCTCTCCCGGCCTGGCCGACAGGAATACCATCCCGCGCTCAAGGCTCTCGTCCGTAATCGTCATGCCGAGTACCCGCGTATAGAATTCGCGCATCCTCGCGAGGTCGTTCACGAACAAGCCAACGTGCCCTAGTGATGTCACCTTCGCCATCGCTATTCCTCCCAACGTCCTGACCTTGTTGTTATGAATCACCCGTGAGGCTACCCGCAGCGTGTGTGCGGCGCAACGTTCAAGCGCCTTCCACGCGGCGTCCCACGAAGACGACGTCGCGCTCCACGTTGTCCAGTTCCGTCACTCGCGGCATGAGGCCCCAATCCTCGAATCCGAACCGCCGGAAGAGGGCAAGGCTCGGATCGTTGTGGCCGAAGATGATGCCGATGAGCGCCCGCAGCCCCAGTGCTGGCGCTTCGGCCAGGGCATTCTCCAACAGCCCGACCGCCACGCCGTGTCTCTGGTGCGCGGGCGTGACGTAGACGCTGACCTCTGCGGTGATGTCCCACGCCGGACGGTTGTAGAACGTGCCGAGGCTCAGCCAGCCCACCACCTCGCCTTCGCGTTCATCGACCCAGAGGGGATGACGGTCGGGGCTGTGTCCCGTGAACCACGCCCGTCGCGATTCGACCGTGACCGGCTCGGTGTCCGCAGTGGCCATCCGCCCCGGCACAGCCGCGTTGTAGATGGCGACGATGGCGGGAAGATCAGCCTCGGTGGCGATGCGTATCATGCGCAGCCCCGGCGCGGGCAGGGAATGGCCTCACTCGGAAGCCGTCTCCGCGAGCAGGTCGCGGGAGTCGAAGCCTCCCTCCAGTATCCCGAAGATGATCTCCCACGCCCCGCCCCGGTTCACGAGACACGGCACCTGGTGGTTCTGGTCGGGACTCTGCCAGACGGTGCCGGGAAAGACGAGGGCGTACCGCACCAAATCCTCCGGTATGCCGTCCGGGTGTTCCATCAGGTACTCGGCCTGGCGTTGCCCCAGCAGGCCTTCTATGCCCAGGATGAGTTCCACCATCGGCTCGCCAATGAGGTCCTCCGTCGCCTGGGGGAAACTACCGCCCCGGATGTCCGCGCCCCTGACAACCGGCATGTCCGGGTCGTCCCGCACGAGCGTCCATCCGTCTTCCGCCTTGTCATTCCGCAGGCGGGCGGGGCCGGCAGCCGAGGCCGAGCCTCCCAACGCGCCTGCCAGCGTCTCCCGCAGGCCCGCGGGGTCGTCTACCCACGCCTGCGCAGTCTCCTCGTCAATGTCCGCTGGAAGCGCGGCGGTCACTGCCCCCGCGAACTCCAGGTACCAGCCGGGAATGTCTGTCATGCCGTCTACCTCCAGCGTCCCATCGCGCCGTCGATGCGGCACGGTGCGGTTCGTGAGTATCGACCAGCGCCTACCCGCCCTGCAAGCCAAACAAAGTTGCCGAATGCCTTACCCGGATGGGTTAATCGGGAGTATTATTACATCGGCCAGGTGTTGAGAAACCGCACGCGCAGGAGGCGGCATGACCCAGAGGCGCTACTACGACGTAATCGTGATCGGTGGAGGCTCCGCGGGGTGCGTGGCCGCATCCCGGCTCTCGGAGGACCCGAACCGGCAGGTGCTGTTGCTGGAAGCGGGGCCCGCCCCGCAGCCGCTGCCGGACATCATAGCCGACGGACGCAACAACAACCGCCCCATACTTGAGTCCGACTACGTCGTCATGTATCCCACCAAGCGCCGCATAGACGGCAGCGAATACTACCCGCTCAGCGGACGCATCCTCGGCGGCGGCTCCTCCGTCAACATGATGGGAGTCGCCCGACCCCTGCAGTACGACCTTGACCGCTGGGAGTCACTCGGCAATCCCGGCTGGTCATACGAGGACTGCATGCCGATCCTCAAGCGCATCGAGACCGACGAGGACTTCGGCGATCAGCCCCATCACGGCGACGACGGTCCGCTCACTGTGAAGCGCCGGATCAACTTCCAGGAAGAACTGGCTCCGCCGATGCAGGCGTTCGTCGAGCGAGCAAAGTCATTCGGTTACCCGGTCATGCCGGACGGCAACGGCCCGGAGCGCGCCGGCATCGTCGCGTCGGCCAGCAACGTCAAGGACGGCATCCGCCAGTCCACCGCGGTCGCCTACATCGGCCAGGCGCGCGGCAGGAGGAACCTCCACATCATCGGGGACGCGCCGGTTGTCTCGCTCAAACTCAACGGGCGGAAGGTGGAGGAGGTGCTGTACGAGCAGGGAGACGAGGTCTACTCCGCCTCCGCGGACACCTTCATCCTGAGCGCCGGCACCTACCACAGCCCGCAGGTGCTGATGCTCTCCGGCATCGGGCCCATCAGCGAGCTCGAACGGCTGGACATCCGCGTAGCGCATCCGCTGGAGGGGATCGGGCGCCACTACCAGGACCCTGCCGCCATCAACATGACGTTCGAAGGCAGGACCGATTTCGCGCCGGACTGGGTCGTCGCCGGATTCCAGCTCGTCTACAAGAGCAACCCCAGCCTGCCGACCGGCAACTTCCACATCTACATGCGCGCTCCCGTCGGCGTCGAGGGACTCAAACCCATGATGCCTGTGGCGATGAACCTCGTCGAGATGCGCTCCCGCGGACGCATCTACCTCGCCTCCACGGACCCCCACGAGCTGCCCATCGTCGACGACGGCATGCTACAGCACCCGGGTGACCTGGAGGCGGTCTCGTCCGTCATGAATTTCGTCTACGAGTTCATGCAGGACGACCTCATGCGTCCGTTCTACGGCGACCTCCTCCTGCCGACGATGGACGAAGACTGGGTAGAGTTCGCGCAGTCCACCTACGACAGCCACCACCACGGCTCGGGCACCTGCAAGATGGGCCCCGCGTCCGACTCCATGGCCGTCGTGGACAGCCGCCTCAAGATGCACGGGATGGACAACCTCTACGTGGCAGACGCCTCCATCATCCCGACCGTCCCGCACTCGGCAACGAACGTCACCTGCATCATGATCGGCGAGCGCGTCGCGGACTTCGTCCGCGAGGCGGGTAGGTAGCGGCCGACCATGGCTGACGCAGCAGACCCGAAGGGTTACGTCATCCCCGGCATGACCTACCGCGACGCGCCGGCGGCTATCGACTGGCTGTGCGACGTACTCGGTTTCGAGCGCCGCCTCGTCGTGCCGGGTGAGAACGGGACGATCGCACACGCGCAGCTCACGCACGGCAACGGCATGATCATGCTCGGCTCCGCCAAGGTGGACGACCCTGGCGCCATCGTCTTTCCCGCCGAGCCGGGCGGCAGGCTCACGCAGGCGAACCTGGTCGTCGTCAGCGGTATCGAGGCGCACTACGAGCGCGTCAAGGCCGCCGGTGCGCACATCGTCATGGAACTCCAGGAGCAGTTCTACGGCGGCAGCCTCTTCGCCGTCCGCGACCCTGAGGGCCACCTCTGGCACGTCGGCTCCTATGACCCCTGGGCTGAGCCGCAGTAAGGCTCTAGTGGCAATACCCTCCGAATATGAGTTCAGATTGCCGGTGCTTGGAATTGTTCGTGACGAGGCGAAGCACTATAGGGCAGTTGCTAGAGAAGCTGCGGCACTCTTCAGGTTGACGCAGGAAGAAATCGAAGAACGCGTCCCCGGCAAGACGACAACGCGGGTGCTCGACCGCGTAGGCTGGGCTATCACCCACATGGTGCAGGAAGGGCTTGCCACACGCCCTCGGCGAGGGTTTGTCATCGCCACCGAGCGAGGACGTGAACTGTACAGGCAGGGTGGTGGTGCGCTTCCGCAGTCCCATGGAACCACTAACCGACCACCCTCAGATGCAGCGGAGAGGCAAGAGGACACGCCTAGTGAACGTATCCAAAAAGCCTACGCTGAAATGAACAACGCCTTACGCACTGAGCTGCTCACCAGCATCCTCGGTTCATCACCGGATTTCTTCGAGCGACTCATCATCAGCCTAATGCATGCAATGAACTACGGCGATTCCGATACAGGGCAACATCTTGGAAAGAGCGGAGACGGCGGCATAGATGGCCTTATCAATCAAGACCCGCTGGGTTTGGATGTCATCTACTTGCAGGCAAAGCGTTGGGATAAGGAATGGTTGGGGAAGGCGACGTGCGCAACTTTGCAGGCGCACTCGACGGACACAACGCCAATAAGGGCGTCTTCGTCACAACGAGCACCTTCTCGCGATCAGCTTTGGATTACGCAGAGCGTAGTCCAAAGCGCCTTATCCTCATAGACGGGAAAGCGCTCACTCGCCTGCTCATCGAGTACAACGTCGGGGTAGTGCAAGACGGCGCGCCACTCTACATCAAGAAGCTGGACGAGAACTACTTCTCGGAGTAGCGTCCCTACGTCTCCATCAACCCCCGCTCGGACGGGAAGAGTGCCAGCAGACCGCCGTCCACGTTGATGTTCTCGCCCGTGACGAATGCCGACATCGGCGACGCGAGGAACAGCACTGCCCCCGCCTGGTCGGACGGCTGGCCCCACCTCCCCAACGGTATGTTTTTCGGCTTCTCGGCGCGCGGGGCCGTGCTGCCGCCCGGCGTCGTACCACGGTTGTCGCCCGTCTGGGGCGGCGTGATGGAGTTCACGCGGATGCCGTGATGCGCGAGCTGGATCGCCATCGTGCGCGTCATCTGCAGCACCGCTCCCTTAGACGCCGAGTACGCGATGAAGCCCGCCTTCCCCCGGTGACCGGTCGTGGAGGCGGTGTTCACGATCGCGCCGCCCTCACCCTGCGCAACCATCCGGCGAGCGGCCTGCTGGCTGCACAGCATCGTCCCGTCCATGATGACGGATTGCACCCACTTCCACTTCTCGTATTCGATGTCCAGTATCCCAGCCTCGTTGTTTACCGCTGCGTTGTTCACCAGGATGTCCACGCGCCCGTACTCCTCGTCGGTGCGCTTGAACAGGTCCTCCACCTGCTCGGGCGACGAGATGTCCGCGCTGATGCCTATCGCGTCGCCGCCTTCCTCGCGAACGGACGCGGCCGCCACGTCCGCGCGGTCGTCGAGGAAGTCCACGCACACGATCTTCGCGCCCTCGCGCGCCAGCGTCCGACAGATCTCCCCGCCGATGTTCGGTCCGCTGCCCGTTACCACCGCAACCTTGCCTTCCAACAGCATCTCCGTCCTCCTGTGATTCCAAGTGCAACGTGCGCCCGCGAGCACAGGTCGCATCCTACCATCGTTCCCATGGACGCCGCGCACCGCGCCCATTCCCGTGCTAGCATCGCCGCGAAAACAATCTCATGCACGCGAGGAGGACGCTACATGATCATCGACATCCACGGACACCTGAATGCGCCGCCCGAGCTGTACGCCTACAAGGCCGGGCTGCTCTCCAGCAGGGGAGCCTATTCACACTGGGGCGGCATACCGGACGAGAAGC
>JAPOOH010000627.1 GCA_026713505.1 Chloroflexota bacterium
CCTCCAAGGCGACCAAGGAGGCCGACGAGGAACTGATCGCGTCGATTGCGAGCGTCGGACTTCTGGAGAACCTCTGTGTCGCGCCCCGCGACCGCGACCTCTACGGGGTCATAGCCGGGGGCCGTCGCTTTCAGGCGCTGTGTGCGCTCCACAAGCGCGGCGACCTGCCCAACGACCACCCGGTCCCCTGCCTCATCATCGACGACGACGCGGCTACGGAGGTCTCCCTCGCGGAGAACACGGCGCGGCTCGCCATGCATCCGGCTGACCAGGTGGTCGCGTTTGCGCGGCTGGAAAAGCAGGGTGCGACCCCCGAGCAGATCGGCAACCGCTTCGGCCTGCCGCCGCGCGACGTGCGGGCGCGGCTCCGCCTGGGAAGCCTGCCGCCCGCGATCTTGGACGACTGGCGCAGCGACGAACTTGATAGCGATGCCGTTCACGCTTTCGCGTCCACCGAGGACACGGAGCTACAGGAGCGGCTCTACGAGCAGTTGAAGCAGGGCACACGCGGGAACATCGAAGCGTATCAAGTGCAGCGGGCGCTCTCCGAGCGGTCGGCTTCGCCCTCGTCGCCGGTATTCAAGTATGTCGGCATGAAGGCGTACCAGAAGGCCGGAGGCCGGACGGAGGAAACGCTCTTTGACCGTGACGAGGTTCGATTGCTCGACCCCTCGATCATCCAGAAGCTGGCGCTTGAGAAGTTGGAGCGGGCCGCAGAACGGGCGGCGAAGGGCTGGAAGTGGTATCGGGCCGTGCTGGATTTCGACTATCAGGAGCGGCAAGGCTACGCCGAGGTTGAGGTCACGCCGGACGATTTCACCGAGGAAGAAGTCTCCCGCTACAACGAACTCACCCGCGAGATCGAGGCCATAGGCGACGACGAGGAACTCGAGTACTGGGCGGCGTGGGAGAAACAGCGACCCCTCGAACGCGAGCAGGCCAAGATCGAGGTCGCAGCCAAGAAGCGCGGCAAGGTCACCGACGAGCAGAAGGCGCTTGCCGGGGTGGTCGCTACCATCGACCACAACGGCAAGGGCAAGCTGTGGCGCATGGTGTCGCCCTCCGACAAGGCCGCCTACAACCGGCTGATGAAGGGTTCCGGGCCGGACGACGCCAAGCCCAAAAAGAAGGCCGCAGCGGGCGAGTACGCCAAGGCCGTCGTCGAGGACCTGCGCGTCATGCGCGGCGCGGCAGTCGCCCGGGCGCTGGCGGGCAACCCCCGGCTGGCCCGCGACGTGGCCGCGTTCACGCTGGCCCGCAAGGGGCGCATGAGCGAACACAGGCGCTACGAGAGCGGCCACCTGCTGCGCGTCCGGATGGAGGACATCGAGCCGTCCAACAAGGGCAGTCTCAAGCTGAAAGGCGACCCCATCGGCGACGAGGTACTCGCACCCTTCGGCGGCAAGCTGGACTGGTCGTTTCTCGAACTGGCGAACGTCGCGGAATCCTTCTCAGAGTTCATGAAGCTGACCGCGCAGGCCCGCGACAAGATACTCGCCCACGCGGTAGCCGACACGCTGATACCCAGGCTGGCGAACGACGCGAGCGACGGCAGCTACGGATTCGCGTTCGAGCAGCTATGCGAGTTCCTCGGGATGGACTTCCCGGCCCGCGCCCGCGAGGTCGGTGTCCTGCCGCTTCCGGTGGAGGCGTTCTGGTCGCGGCTGTCGAAGGCCCACATCCTGAGCGCGGCAAAGGTGCTCGGGGAGGATTGGGTCGAGCAGCATCGGAAGCTCAAGAAGGGCGATCTCGTGACCGCAGTGGCCGAAGCGTTCGAGGCGGACGCGCCGGACTGGTTGCCGGGCGGCTTCCTGTTGGAGGACTCGTGAGCCGCGACGACGCGTTGCGGGCAAAGTGGGTGGGGCGGTTCGCCGCCCTGCCTGCGCCCGCGAGGGACGCGCTGAGAGGCGCTCTGCTCGATCTGAGGGCCGAGGCCCTCGACCGGGCCGAGTACTGCTGGCGCAAGCACAAGGCGCCCATGGCGGCGTACTGGAAGGCCGTGGGCGTCTACGCGGGGCATATGGCCCGGTCGCTGAGATGACGACCCGAGGTTCAACCATGCACATCATCACCAACAGCCACCGGAGCCGCCCGATCAAGGGCGGCTCCGCCGCCACCGTCCACC
>JAPOOH010000628.1 GCA_026713505.1 Chloroflexota bacterium
AGATCACAACAATTGCAGCGGGGGCGGTAGATGGGTCGGTATTTGTGGATGGCTTCTTTGCGGAATCACCCGTGCCGCATGTGGTGTCATTCGTGAATGGATTCCGCGACCGCTACGGGGCGGTTCCGGACCTATTGGCAGCGCAGGCCTACGACACCTTGACGATGTGCGCCCGGGTACTGCGAAGCGGGGTACGAACACGCCCCGAAATGCGCGACGGTCTGGCGCAGATTAGCGACTTTCCCGGCGTCTCCGGGGTCACCTCGATGGACGTGAATGGAGACGCAGAAAAGGTGCTTTACCTATTGAGCGTACGTGGAGGCAGGATCATCCAGATCAACGCGCCGGCGTTTCGCTATCCCGACGCCGGCGATCCAGCTGATTGAGACGCCGGCGGGACGACTGATCGCTGTCGACAGCGGTGGAGGGTTCGTCCAGCGGCACAACGGCGGTGACTGACCCGTTGGCCAGAGAGGCGGCTGACGCAATGTAATCAGGGTCGATAAATACCTCGAAATAAGGGCCGCCCTCCGGCGTCCTGGTAATGGATTCTTCCGTTGCCTCCTGCACGTCCTGAAGGACAAAACGAACACCCGGGGGAATCGGAAAATCGGTCACGGGCTGTCCCTGCAGGGCCTCTTGCATGAACGCCAGCCATATGGGAGCCGCCACCCGGCCTCCGCTTTCCTTCCTGCCCAGCGACGCCTGATTGTCGAATCCCACCCATACCCCTGCGACGATCTCGGGGGTATAGCCAATGAACCACGCGTCATGAAAGTCGTTCGTGGTGCCCGTCTTGCCGGCCGCCGGCCTTTCCAGGGCACGTACCTGACGTCCGGTGCCGTGCTGTACGACACTCTCCAGCATACTGGTCACGGTGTAGGCCACCTCGGGGCTCATGACGCGTTGCGCCGACAGGAGTCGCTCTTCCTTGATCGTTCCAAATCGGTCCACGATACTTGCAATGAACACCGGCTCGGTGAAAATCCCCTGGTTGGCAAAAACCCCGTAAAGAGTGGTGACGTCCATCAGGGTCATTTCCGCGGAACCCAGAGCCAGCGACAACACGCACGGAAAATCGCGCCGCATGCCCAGCCGGCGGGCATAGGCACAGGCAGCGTCTACGCCGATTTTTTCGAGAAGGTCAATAGTGGCCAAATTGCGCGATTTGGTGAGTGCCAGACGCATGGTTATGGGCCCAAGAAATTCTTCGTCGTAGTTTTCAGGGCGCCACGTGTCGGCGCCGGGAATTTCGCGCTCGATCGGATCATCCGAGACCTGTGAGGTCGGATTCATGCCGGCCTCGACGGCGGCAGCATATATCACCGGCTTGAACGCCGAACCCGGTTGCCGCACCGCCCGCAGCGCGCGGTTGAATTGGCTGCGGTCGAAATCATAACCGCCTATCATCGCCAGCACCTGGTTGCTGCTGGCCTCCAGTGCCAAAAGGGCCCCCTGAACCTGTGGGTCCTGCTCAAGCTCCAACTGGTGCGCCACATTCTCGGGGTCGGCCTCGGTAACACGCACCCGCACCACGTCGCCGCTCCGCAGCAACTGTGTCAAATCCCCGCTGAACTTCCCTTCCTCGCCAACGATTGATCGAATCCAGGCGGCCCCTCCGGGTTTGATCACTCCCCTCGACTTGCGGACCGCCACGGCGGCGCTGTCGGGCCGCACTTCAAGCAGCACTCCAGCCAAGAGGTCCCCCTTACGTACCGTTGGGCCGGCACCGTGCGCCATGGTAACCGCGTCGATCCCCGCAGCATTGG
>JAPOOH010000286.1 GCA_026713505.1 Chloroflexota bacterium
AGGGAGAAGCCCTCGCCGCTGAGTATGACGAGGTGCGCGCCGGGGCCGTGGCGGTGCGCCTTCTTGTAGGTGCCGACGGGGGACTCCGAGATGTGCGCCTTTGTGACGTTGCCCGCCATCTCCAGCGCGGCGTTGACGCCGCCCGCGCCGCGCGAGAGGTAGTCGTAGAGCTGCATGTCCGGCGCGTTGGGGATGAAGTTGCTGGCCCACTTGCGGCGCTGGTAGAGGGTGCCGCCGCCGCTGAAGTAGTCCTCGTTCCCGCCGAAGCGGTCGGTGAAGCGGAAGTCGTTGTTGAAGACGAAATCGCGGTTGCGCCACCAGCGGAGCACGGGCGGCGCGTTCGTCACGCCGAGGTAACGGGCCGGCTCCGTGCCACTGGCGTTGAAATGGCGGTACCAGGCGTTGAGCGGGATAGAGAAGAGGCTGCCCGCGTGCCACTCGAACGTCTGCTCCGCGCCGCCGTCCAGCCACACGCTCGTCGCGCCGCGACCGGAGACGATGTAGACCATCTCCTCGTAGAGGTGGCGCTCCGGCTCCGAGCTGCCGCCGGGGTTGATCTCGACGAGGTGGGAGTCGTTCAGGAGGAGCGGGTTGGGGATGTTGATGATGGCGCCCCGGCCGCCCTTGCGGGGCCAGTCGCCGCGCTCGATGCGGGCCAGGTCCTCGAATGCGAAGTCGACGATGACCTTCACACCCTCGTCGCGCTGCCAGTCCAGGTAAGCGTCGGGCTCCGGGAAGACCTCGAGGTCATCGGGGGTCTCGGCGCGTCGGATCTCGGCGTCGGTTGTCATGTCGCCTCCTTTTTCCGCGTCCCGCCGTGCACTCGACGGCACAGAGACGCCATACCAGATGCACCCTGCGGAGTCAATCCGCATGAGCCCGTGGAACCCTCACCCCGGCCCTCTCCCTGAGGGAGAGGGAGTTGGGGCACCTGAGAGGATACCGCGCGCTGAAGCGCGGGCGCCGCTGGGCTCCGTTCAGCAAGACAGCCCGGGCTCTACTCCGAGGCGCGCCGCCCGCTATGCGCTCACCGGCTCCGGTTCGGTGGCGGGTGCGCGCGTGAAGATGAGGCCGGTTGCGCCAGCGTCCACGGTGACCGTATCGCCGTCCACGTACTCGCCTGCGAGGATGCCGCGTGCGATGACGTTCTCCACGTGGCGCTCCACCGCGCGGCGCAGCGGACGCGCGCCGTAGACCGGGTCGAAACCTTCGTCTTCCAGCCAGTTCTTGGCCGCGTCGGTGAGGCGGATGGAGATCGCCCGCTCCTCGAGCCGCTCCTGAACGTTGCGCACCATGAGGTCGATGATCTGGTGGAGTTCGTCACGATCGAGCGAGTGGAAGACGATGTACTCGTCCACGCGGTTCAGAAATTCCGGCGTGAACTTCTTCTTGAGCGCCTCCATCACCGCTCGGCGGTGCCGCTCCTCCTCCGTGGTGGGCAGCCCGGCGCGGAAGCCGATGCCCCCCTTGCTGAACTCAGCCGTGCCGATGTTGCTGGTCATGATGATGATGGTGTGGCTGAAGTCCACCGTGCGCCCGTGGCCGTCCGTCAGCCGTCCGTCCTCCAGTATCTGGAGCATGACATTGAACACGTCCGGGTGGCCCTTCTCGATCTCGTGGAAGAGCACGACACGGAACGGCCTGCGGCGTATCGCCTCGGTCAGCTGTCCGGCCTCGTCGTAGCCGACGTAGCCGGGGGGCGCGCCGATGAGACGGGATACGGTATGGCGCTCCGCGAACTCGGACATATCCACGCGCACCAGGTTCTCCTCGTCGTCGAACAGGCAGGCCGCCAGCGCGCGCGCAAGCTCTGTCTTCCCGACGCCCGTCGGGCCGAGGAACATGAACGAGCCCACGGGGCGCTTCTCGTCGCGCAGGCCCGCGCGCGCACGGCGTATCGCGTCGGCCACGGCGACGACCGCGTCGTGCTGGCCTACGATCCGCTCGTGCAGGCGCTCCTCCAGGTGCAGGAGACGCTCCGCCTCCTCTTCCATCAGCCGCGCGGCGGGGATGCCCGTCCACGTCGCTATGAGCGAGGCGATGTCCTCGGAGTGCACGACGAGGTCGGTATGGTCCCGTCCCAGAAACTCGCTCCGCGCGCGGTTGAATTCTTCCTCCACGCGGACACGCTCCATCTTGAGGCTGGCCGCTCCCTCGTAGTCGCTCCTCTGCGCGGCGGACTCCTCCTGCTCCAGCAGGTCCCGTATGCGCTGGTCCTGCGCGGTGAGGTCCGGCGGCAGGCTTTCGACGTCCAGCCGCAGCCTGGCCGCGGCCTCGTCTATCAGGTCGACCGCCTTGTCCGGCATGTTGCGGCCGGATATGTAGCGAGCGCTCAGGCGCGCTGCCGCGACGAGCGCGGCGTCGTCCAGCTGCACCTTGTGGTGCGCTTCGAAGCGGGGGCGCAGGCCGCGGAGGATCTCGATGGTCTGCTCCACCGTCGGCGCTTCCAGCCAAATCGTCTGGAAGCGGCGCTCCAGCGCGGCGTCTTTCTCGATGTACCTACGGTACTCGTCCGGCGTCGTTGCGCCGATGACCTGCAACTCGCCGCGCGCAAGGGCGGGCTTCATGATGTTCGCGGCGTCCAGTCCGCCTTCGCCCGCTCCCGCTCCCACGACGGTGTGGAGCTCGTCTATGAAGAGCACCACCTCCCGGCGCGCCTCCTTCATCTCGTCGATAACGGACTTCAGCCGCTCCTCGAACTCGCCGCGGAACTTGGCCCCGGCGCCGAGGCCGGCCATGTCCAGCGCGAGGACGCGCTTGTCCCGCAGCGATTCCGGCACGTCGCCGGCGACGATGCGCTGCGCAAGCCCCTCAGCGATGGCCGTCTTGCCGACGCCGGCCCCGCCGATGATGACCGGGTTGTCCTTGGTGCGCCGGATGAGGGTCTGCATTACGCGGCGGATCTCGTCCATGCGGCCTATGACCGGGTCCAGCTTGCCCTCGCGGGCGAGCTGGGTCAGGTCCACGGTGGAACGTTCGAGGGTCTGGTAGCGGTGCTCGGCGCGCGGGTCGGTGACGCGGTGTCCGCCGCGCACGTTCAGGAGGGCCTGGTAGACGCGCTCCTTGCTGACGCCGTGCTGGGCCAGGATGCGGGCCGCCTCGCCCTGCGTGTCGGAGAGGATGGCGAGGAA
>JAPOOH010000563.1 GCA_026713505.1 Chloroflexota bacterium
AGAGTCTTTGATATGCTCAGAAGTGGAGACCTCCAAAAAGTTCAATCTGATCCTTCCGTCTTTGCCCATTACCTCAAACTAGCAAGTGTTGATAAAGAGCGATTCCTGAAAGATACAAACTTTCGTCGACTACAGCTGGAAAACCCAAAACTTCTATCTGAAACCGACATCAAAATGTTTATAGGGATGCAGAAACAGCTGGCCATGAAGACTTCTTCCGCAGGTATGTCAAGCGTAGTAAGTAGTTGGATTGAGAGAGGATCAAAGATCAAGGATGCTGGTGCGAGAGCGGATATCTATAGAAGGGCCATGGACTTAGGACAAAACCCAGATCGAATACCGAATAAAGATGAATTAATATCCATGGAAAACATGATCTCAGATGCGGCAACAGCACAGCGAGGGATATTTGGAAAAATATTCAAAGCAGAAACCCCCAACATAGGCATCAATCAAATCCCCATTGTCGGAATGTTGGTTGATATCCCTTTGAAAGTCGGTGTCGGGGTCTATCAGGCCATTAGAGGGTCATTTGATGATGACGAAGACCGTGCCATGGCCAGAGACATCAATGCTATGTGGAGGTATAGGGCCGCACAGCCTATTCTTGAAAGTGGCGATGATGAAATGATTCGTAATCTTCATATGTCCTATACACGCTTCAAAGAAAAGGCCAACGGAAGAGAACCATCACCAAGAGACATGGATCACGCAATAAGATACATCTTAGAGCATAAAAGAAGTAGAAAAGCAAGTGGCATCTAATCCTTTTGAACAAGACGTAGAAACAGCGGCATCCCTCATTCCCGGGGCCTCAGAAGACGATCGTGCTTTTGCATCGAATGCTCCCATCGACCCCCCCTCATTTGCCGAACCTTTCGACCCTAATAAAGTAGTAGATTATGTAGAAAAGGAAGGGGCCAGATCAGAAATAGCTAACATGGCCTACACCTTTGGCGACCCACCAGATGAGTTTGTGGAGAACATTGCCCCTGATTTCGCCAAAGAAAACGAAATCTCCGTAGAAGAGGCCACATCGTTACTCCGACGATACGCCCCCATAGATGCCAAAACCATACTCAATGCCCAGAAGACCATTCAAGAAAACGCCCAAATCGTTAAATGGGGGGCGAAAAAGGAAAACTATCCCTATTATCGAGAGAACTCAGACACACTACTAGATTTGTCCAAAACCAACCTCAAACCCGATTTCATGGACGACATTCAACAGGCCCTATATAGAAACGTCCCCATGCTTGAGAATCTCTTGGCCGTAGGACTCTACTCCACTGGGGCCGTAGATAAGCAGTCCTTCGCAGGAATGCTCAAGAATATTGACGACCGTAGAGCAGGATTCACTCCCTATGGAACCGATATGTCCGGCTGGGAGGCCGCACAGAAAGAGTGGAAGGCCGATAAAGAGAAGGTTCCTCAAGGGTGGAACGAACTCTCAGGAATGCCACGAGAAGACTTTGAGGACTACATGAAAATGTGGCTCCGAGGGTCGCAAATCTCCGGGGCCATATCTCTGGACATGATTGAGTATGCTTGGGCGGCAATGAATAACAAAAAGGCCGTCTTCCTCCAAAGTCTTGAATCAACAGGCTCTACCTTAGGCCCTACTGCTCTCGCCATAGGGGCGCAATTCCTCCCTGTAGGGGGTGTTCCCGGACTCTTCGTTAAGGCCGGAGTCGGTATTGGTGGGATGACGATGGTTCGCTATGCCGAGGCCGTCAATGAAGAGATGCAGGAATATCGTCGAGATGATGGCTCAATTGACTACATGGCCATCCTTGATGACGAAGAGAAGATGCAACGAATCAACGATGTGGCCACAAAATATGGAGTCGTTGGGGGTGCATTAGACTACCTCCTCAATCTCTTTGGTGGAACCCTTGCCGCAAACACCGTGAAGCAAAGGGCCATTAGGGCCGGATTCGATGTGGCCAGCGAGGGTCTTGCAGAAGGTGGGGCAACCGTCACCCGAGAGATGACGAAGGGAGCGGACTTCGGTGAGGCGTTAGGAGAGGGCCTCTACAAGGGGTTAGAGGAGTCTATCCTCGTCACCCCTACCAAAGGGACTCTTAGTTCTATAGGGGCCATTCCAAGGGTCGCAGGAACCTTCATGGAAAAACTCCGTGTCGCTAAGCACGAAGCGGATACTGCGGTAAAGCGAGAGGAAAAAGTACAGCGAATCAAGGACTTGAAGAAGAAGGTTAAGGATGCCGTCAAGACAGATAAGGATGCAGAGAAATTCGAGGAGTTACTAGACGAGGTCATCAAGCCGGATGACATTGTAGAATTTGAAGAAAAGAAGACTACAGTAGAAGGCGATGACGCTAAGATAGAGGACTCCGCAAAGGTTGACGCTGAG
>JAPOOH010000287.1 GCA_026713505.1 Chloroflexota bacterium
GCGAGCTGGTCATCCGCGGGGACGCCGGCCAGCACCTCGTCCCACAGGTCCTCGCCGAGGAGGTCTGCGACCGCACACGACCCAAGCGCTTCGCGCCACTCCTCGACCGAGGGATTGAACGACAGGGCGGCGAACCCCAGCGTATCGTCCGGCAGCAGTTCGGCCGCGTCCGGCAGGCCGGGGGCCTCCGGCCATCCGCCGGGCGTGAGCGGCGTGACGAGTTCCATCGTTACCCCGCGTTCGACCGCTCCCACGGAGACCGCGATCCAGTCCGGCGTGGGAGCGAGCGCTACGCAGGGGCTCCCCGTCATGCCGGCAACGCCGAGCGCGTCCACCGGCAGGCCGGACCACTCGCCCGCGGCGTCCTGGAGGCTCCCGGCATCGACGTAGAGGGAGAGGAACCGGCGGTCGGGCAGGGCGGCGCGCGCCTCCTGGAACCTCTCGCTGCCGGCGAGCGTGCGGGTCTGCTTGCCGCTGGCCCTGTCGAGGATGGACTCCAGCGTCGGCTCGTCCGATGCGACGACGAGCAGGTCGTCGGAGAGGGCGATGGCGATCGCGTCGCCGTAGCTGTCCTCGGCCACCCACGTCTCGAACTCCCCATGGTCGTCTTCATCGAACTCGACGAAGGAGTACGAAGTGTCGACCATGAGGTCGCGCAGGTCGTCGATGAAGTCCTCGGCGGCCTCACGGTCCCGCACGGCCACGGTGCCTGCCATCGCGGGAAGCCCGTCCCATCCGGGGTCGATGACGGCGAACGAGAGCTCGCTTCCGATCCACGCGAGGACCTCCTCGAAGTCGGTGTCGAGGGTCTCCTCGAGGGCGTCCTCGGCTTCGTTCTCCGCCTCGCGGACGGAGGAGTAGTCGCGTACCCGGTCCAGCATGTCCGCCAAGTGCTTGCGCTGGCCGTTGCCGGGGTTCAGGCTGAGCCACGAGTAGGCGATGACGTCGTCAGAGTAGTAGCGGGCGGAGTGCTCCGGTTGGTCGGAGAAGAAGGGGAAGGGGAGTACCCCGAAGTAGACCGCACCGCCGTAGCCGATCGCCCCGAGCACGGCGATTGCAGCGCTCGCAGCAGCGATTTTCAGGCAGCGTGGAACCATGGCGGGGCCTCTCGTGCACAGTTGGCGGCGGCATTATAGCGAGAACCGCGGGCTTTGGGTGAATCATAGGTGAGTTGTTAGTGCTCATGCAGGTGACCATCTGCCCAAACCTTGACGATTCACCATCCGAAATGGTAACTCCCCTCACTCATTTCAGGAGTGAAGGAGGAGCCCGTAACAACCTCGCGCGTCAGTGATTTCAGACATGGCGAAGCGCACGGAACGGTCAGTGGTACTGGAAGTTGCGGGCCAGGAACTACCAGACCGTTGCCACCGGCGGGGAGGGGTTCGCCACGGAAGAGGCCTGCAGGGAGAGCATCGAGATCGTCAGGACTTGCGGGGATGCGCCCGTCGAAGTAATCGAGGACCCCAACTCCTGAGCAGCGGCGTACTCAGGCTCGCCCCGGGTAGCTGGAGTTCCCCGGGGACGTTGTCTACAGGCGCGAGGCGGGAATGGCCCCGCCGATGCCGCCGCGTGGACGCCGGTGATTGTGTACGCAAGGAAGGCAGGCAGCGTGTCGAGCCGCTCACGGTTGGAGTAGTACGGTCGCTGGCAGGCCCACTCGGCTTGCAGGACCTTGTTGAACGCCTCCGCCTTACCACTGGTCTGAGGCCGGAAAGGCCGCGTGCGCTTCAACCGCAGGTTCCCTTGCCGCCGCCGTGGAGGTGAAGACATCGCAGGGCAACTGGTGGAGAAGACGGATATGACGGTGGAGGACATCCTTCCGCGCATCCGGCACCACCAGCAGAACCAGGAGCGATTGGAGCGTGCTGCTGATGAGGCTCGGGTGGAGTTAGATGTGCGACTGGCGGGGGTGTAGGACGCCGAGGTGGTTGCGGCGTATGCGCGCGAGATGGGGGAGTGGCTGCTGGAGAGCGGGTTGGCGGAGACGAAGGCGTTCCTGCGGACGTTCGTGAAGGAGATCGTGGTGCGTCCTGGGCGTGCTACGATCCACTACGCGGTCCCGACGCCGGAGGACAGTCCGATA
>JAPOOH010000288.1 GCA_026713505.1 Chloroflexota bacterium
CCAACGACTACCCGCATCCCGCCTGCACGTGGCCCGACTCCGACGCCCTCATTCCGGACGAACTGGGAGGACTCCCACGTGAAGTCAGGGAGAAAGTCGTCTGGCGAACGGCCGCCGACGTGTACAACAACGGCGAGCCTCCCGCGCTACCCGACGCGCCCGGCGACCGCGCCGAGATCGAGCGATGGTTGGTAGACCATCGGAACTTCGGGGCCAGCGCGCGCCCGAAGCACCGCATGGTGGTGTGACCCCGTCGCAGGCGATGCATCCCCGCTCGATCCAGGGCGGAACAAGAAGGTTGAGGAACGGTCCGAATGGGAGTAATCTCCCGATAAGTCGCGCAAGGAAGGAGTAAGGAAATGGCAACCACGAAGCAATGGGGCCGTGACAAGCTCTCCCCCGACGAACTGATGGACGAACTCGAAGAGATCAGGGCGGAATGGAAGCAGGGCCACCCGGAGCGTCCGAAGTCGAACACCATCGAAGCGATCGCCGAGCGCAAGCGCCGCGCCCATCAGGGCGGGGACGGCAACCACCGGTTCGAGGGCGAGCGCTACATCAACACGACCAACAAGGACGTCCGCCGCTTCCAGCTCAGGAAGCTCATCGACGAAGGCGGGCAGGATTCTGTCGGAGGCCCGGTCCCCAGCCACCCAACCCTGAGCCGCTGGCACTCCGAGGAATTCGGGCTCGCCAAAGAAGAGATCGACTCCCTGGAAAAGAGCGACTGGACGCCGGAGGAGCTCGTTTCCAACGGCTGGTACTACTGGATGCACCGGACCGAGCCCTGGCCAGTTCTGCTGGGAAGCGCCCTTGTGGGCGAGGGCGAGAAGCGGCTGCCCGAGGTGCGCGAGCAGATGATCCAGGACCTCGAGGAGACCAAGCAGCTGTACGAGAAACTTGGCATCAAGGACATCGAGCGGGCGATGCTCAACCAGCGGGAGCACTCACCGATCGGAGCGGATGCGGACCACGTCGTCTTTGGAGAGGACGTGACCAAGGCATTCGTGGACACGCCGGACCTGCAGGAACGGCTGCGGCGGGTCTTCATCTTCAGGCTGCAGCGCCGGTAGCCTGAGCGCCTCGGCCTGCGAAGGAACGTCGATAGACCGCGACTCAGCATGCGCTCATGCGTCATGCAGGCTGGTCGTGGACTCACCCCAACCGCGAGGGTATTGCGATGCTCAACCATCCCCCATACAGCGCCGACGACCTGAAGGACCCGCCCCTGCCCGGGGCTGAGTTCGTCCAACTGCTCCACCGCCAGAAGGCGGAACGTTACCCTGAGCCACCGCCGCTCTATCAGCTCCTCTATGACGGATCCCTGAGCCGGGACGACCTGCAGTTGTGGGCAAAGAACCACTACTACTACCTGGACCACGGCCTTCAGTTCAGCACTGCCGCCCTGTACGTCAAGAACAACGACGAGGCATCCCGCACTCATGAGCTCAGGAAACTCGTCAAGATCGAAGGCAGGGACATCGTGAACGACCTCGTCGGATGGACGACTCCCGCCTACGAGGAGTTGTGGCTGCGCTTCTGCGAGGGCCTCGGCCTCGAACGCGAGGAGGTCACGGCATGGCGGAACTTCAGCCGCTCCTACTTCGCCGTGTCCACCCTCTCACTGTGCACCCGGTGGTGGGAGTGGTCGTGGCTCGACGGCATCGCCGGGCTGTTGGCCAGCGATCTGCTGGCCACCGAAACCATGGCCAAAGCAGGGGAAGTCCTGAAGGCGCAGTACGGCATCGGAGACGAGCACCTGGAAGTCTTCCAGCGCATGGCTGAGGACTCCGAGGAAGACCTGGGGTGGGAGGAGGCGACGCTTGCAAAGTGGGCCTGCACCACTGAACGACAACTCACCGCCGCCCGGGCCTTCCGCTACCGGCTGGACATCGACTACCAGTACGTGCAGCCGGTTCACGCCGCGATCACAACCGGGGAACTCCCCGTCCAGGTGCCGGTCTCACTCTACGAGGAAGCACCGCCCGCCCCATAGAAGCGCAGTTGCCCCGAACGCTACGACTTCTTCCCGACCCGCTCCCCGTCAGAGAACTTCAGGGCGTGGGTACGCTCGCCCGTCAGCATCTCTGCATGCACTGACTTCGATACCGAGGCGAGCTGGGCCACCTTGCTCCAGCTGTCCCCGCCGTCGCCGGTCCACCAGATCTCGCCGTCGGTCATGCCAGCGAACAGTTGAACGCTCTCCCTGGACTCTTCGAGGCACATCGCCTCCACGTTGCCATGCAGCCGGTCGGGCAGCCCGCCAGTCAGCACGTTCCAGGAACGCCCGCCGTCGGCGCTCCTGGCGATCCGTCCTCCGGCGAACCCCCCGGCGGAGCTATCCTGCACCCAAGAGCGCGGTCCTGTTTGTGAGGCGGACACGTACATGGTGGCAGGGTCGCTCGGCAGGTGCACGAGCTGGTCCGGATAGCCGCCGATGTCGTTCTCCTTGCCAAACAGCTCTTGCCAGGACGCGCCGCCGTCCTGGCTCAGCAGTAGCCCGGCGCCGCCGGTCGTCCAGAGCACAGAGGGGTTGCGGTGGTCGATGACGGTGCGGTGCACGTCGGGGTTCGGCACCTCGATGTCCACCCAGGTCTCACCGTCGTCGGTACTCTCCAGCAACCCGCCAACTTCGATGCTGACGTACATGTGCGCCGGGTCATTGGGATGGAAATTGATGTGCTTCAGGTGCGCCTCGAACGGGTCGGCCGCGAAACGCCATCGCGGGACCGACGAAACGGACCGCACCTCGGGCAGTTCCGTCCAGGTCGTGCCCATGTCGTCGCTGTAGTAGAGGTGCGCGGGTTCCGTGCCGGCGAAGAGCCGCTTGCCCCCTTCCCGTTCGACCGAGGCGAGGCTGAACAGGCTTCGAACGTCGATGCCGGCGTCGCGCACCTGCCATGTCTCCCCGCCGTCTTGGCTCCCGGCCCCACCCCCCCCCCCCCCCCCCGCGCGCCCGGCGGCGTCCCCCCACAGC
>JAPOOH010000629.1 GCA_026713505.1 Chloroflexota bacterium
CCCGATCGACCTCGCCGTCGCGCGGCACATCGGCGGATTGTCCGATCTGGCGCGCGGTCAGGGGCACGCGCCCGGCTTCGCGGATCTCGCGATCGCCGCCACGGCGCGCTGCAACGGCTGGATGATCCTCACTCGGAATGTGCGGCACTTCGCGCCGCTGGGCGTTCCCGCGTGCGATCCCTTCGTGGCGCTGCCGGCCGATGGGCCGTGACTGCCCCGCGCGCGTCACCGCGGGGCGGCGCCGATCGAGCGCGCGCTAACGGGACGGCGCGCAGAACTCGGCCGCAAGGCCGGCGAAGGCGGCCCGCAGGAAGGCGTCCACCGGCCGGTCCCCGCCCGCCTGGATCCAGGCCTCGATCGCCAAGCGCATCGCACCGAGCGACGCCATGGCGACGAGGCGCAGCGAGGCGCTGCGGGCCGGATCCCCCCAGCGCTCGATCAGTGCGGCGTGCAGGGCCTGCTCGTGCAGGCCGTAGGCCGCCTGCTTGCGGGCCTTCAGGGTCTCGCTGGATCGCATGACCCGGTCGATGCTGATGAACTCCTGGGTCCGGAATCCCGTCGACAGCGTCAGCAGGGCGTCGCGGACGACCTCGACCGGAACCTTGCCCTCCGGCTGGGCCAGGACGGCCCTGCGCAGGGCCGCGCCGAAGCCCCGCATCTGCCAATCCAGCAGAATCTCTTCTTTCGACTTGAAGTAGTAGAAGAAGGTTCGACGCGAGATGCCGGCGGCCTCGGCGATCGCGTCCAGAGTCGTGGCCTCGTAGCCGTGCTGGCTGAACAACCGCAGGCCGGTCTCGGCGATCCGTTCCAGTGTCTCCTGCCGCTTTCGCGCGCGCAGGCTGCCGGGCTTCGGTGGCGGGATCCCCATGCCGGCGTTGTCGCATGCGATTCCGCACTTGCAAAGTTGCACGCAGTGCAATTATATTTTCGCACCGAGTGCAAATTTCTGGAACGGTATCGGGACGCGGTGCCGGTTTCCGGTCGCGTGCTCGCTCGCCCGCCGAGTCCGGCAGGCTCGGGCGCCGTCGGGACGCGCGTCCCGACGGCCGAACTCTCGCCGGCGCGCCCAGCGGCGGGCGCGCGTCGTGGTCGCGCTGTGACCGGCGACGCGCAGCGCCGCGGGTCGTCCCGTCCCGCCTCCTCTCGCGAAAGCCCTGCCCCATGCTCGATTGCTCCAGTCCGACAGCGGCGCGGCCGACGCCCAGCCGGCGGCAGGTCGGCGCCCTGCTGCTGGGAACCCTGGCCGCGGGACTGACGCGCCCGGCCGCGGCGCAGCCTGTCGTGGAGGACGTCCGGATCGCCGATTTCGACTGGGTCGACGGCGCGCGTCAGCGGCCCGTGCCGGCACGCCTCTACTGGCCGAACACGTCGTCGCTCAGAAGGCGCGTTCCGCTCGTCGTGTTCTCGCACGGTCTCGGGCAGTCCCGGACCGGCTACAGCTATCTCGGTCGGCACTGGGCGTCCCACGGGGTCGCGAGCCTGCACCTGCAGCACGTCGGCAGCGACACGTCCGTCTGGACCGGCAATCCCCTGGCCCTGCTTGACCGGATCGAGCGGGCGGCGCAGGAACAGGAGGCGATCGCGCGGGCGCGCGACCTGCGCTTCGCCCTGGACCGCAACCTCGTAGATCGGA
>JAPOOH010000289.1 GCA_026713505.1 Chloroflexota bacterium
CATAGACGCGCACCAGCACGTCGCCGGGGCCGGGTTCAGGGTCGGCCATCTCACCAACCTGAAAGACGTCCCGCGCCGGGCCGTACTGCTCGTACCATGCCGCTCTCATGCTGTCCGTCTGCCTCCTAGATATTGCACTCGACGTCGAATTCGGCGCAGACGCCCCGGAACCAGTCCACCACTTCCCGGTGCAGCGGGATGCCGCGCACCGAGCGCTGCTCCAGGGCGTCCCACTCGGGGTCGCCTGCGACCATTACTCGGTCGTGGCCCGTTGCCGGGGGTGTGGCCTTCAACTCGCGGATGAAGTCGTCCATACGGGCCTTGAACTCACCGACATCGCTGAAAGCGTCGATGTTGTAAGCCGCAACGTAGTGGCGGTAGTTCTGCCGTCCAGCCTGCATCCCGTAGTCCGAGCCCGCGAGCACGGAGCAGAGGATGTCGACCGCCACCGCAAGCCCGTAGCCCTTGTGGGAGCCGGCGTCGCGGTTGGTGCCGAGGGGCAGCAGGATGTAGTCGTCCGGTACGGGCGCGGGCTCCATCACCGGCGTGCCGTCCTCAGACGCAATGGTGCCGGGAGGCAGCGGCGTCCCCATGCGGCGGGCGTTGCGCACCTTGTTGACAGGCACCACGCTCGTGGCCATGTCGAACACCCAAGGACGCTCCTCCAGTGTGGGTGCCGCTATGGCAATGGGGTTCGTGCCGAGACGCGGCGCGCGCCCGAAAGTCGGCGCCACGTCCGGGCCGGTGGCGGTCATGCAGACCCCTATCATGTCGTGCGGCAGGGCGAGCATCGCGTGATAGGCCGCCATGCCGACGTGTCCGCCGTTGAACATAGTGACGACGCCGATGCCGGTGGTGCGCGCCTTCTCGATGGCGATCTCCATCGCCTTCGGGGCGATGATGACGCCGAGCCCGCGGTCGCAGTCGATGTTGGCGGAGGCCGCCCGTTCCCGCACGATGCGCCACTGCGGGTCGGCCTTCTGGATGCCGTTCTGGTAGCGGTCCAGGTAAACCTTCAGCATGTTGGAGACGCCGTGACTGTCCACTCCCCGGAGGTCGGCGGTGACGAGCACGTCCGCTGCGAGAGCGGCGTCAGCCTCCGCGAGACCCACCTTCCGGAACAGCGCCTCCGTGGACTCCCGCAGCGGCGCTGCCGACACTCGGATCGCGTCTTCCTCCCGGATGTGGAAGCTCTGGGTCATGCCTGCCCCTCCAGGGCGGCGAGTCCCGCAGCGGCGACCGCCTCGTCCTCAGCCGGCCGTGCGCCGCTGACACCTATCGCGCCGACCATTGCGCCGTCCGGCCTGCGGACGGGCAGCGCGCCCTGCCACGGGATGAGGCGTCCGTTCTCCATCATCGACAGAGCGCGAACGACGGGCTGGTCCCACCGGTCAGCGAGGTCGCCGCTGGGCGTGTCCCATGCGGCCGACGCGGCAGCCTTGCCCTGGGAGATGGGGACGCTGCGCCAGAGCGCGCCATCCATCCGGTGAAGCGCGACCAGGTCGCCGCGAGGGTCGAGTATGGCGATGCTGACGCGAATGCCGAGCTCCTCGGCCTTCGCCCGTCCCGCCTCCAGCATGCGTACGGACTCGTCCAGTCGCAACGGTTCCATTGGGTGCTCCTCGCTCCAGTGTGGAGGCGAGGATAGCGCATAACGCAGGCATGCGGCAGAGGTCAGCGACGGTAGAGAGGTACAAGCCGAAGCGGGGGTGGCGCGGATGCCGCAGTTGGTGTATAAGAACCGCGATCCTCTTATTAAAAGAGGTGTCCTGAGCAACTGGGGCGCCCGAGATCGCCGTTCGGAGTCGGTCCCCCAGTCCCCCGGGACCACCTCGTCCTGCGGCTCACTCAAACCACAGTCACTCAGGACGAGGCAGATATTAGACAGGGCGCGAAAGCGCTGTCAAGCGTTTTCAAGCGGATTTCAGCGCATTTCCTTATCCACTCTAATATTGATACTTGGCTAGTCGTGCCGGGAGCGTCAGTATCAATAGCAGCCCCTCCCCTTCTTTGCGTGCGAAGCCCCTTGTGTGAGGAGGACAGTCGGCGGTCCTCCCTACCCCGCCCAGGTGAGAGATGCTTCGACTCCGCTCAGCCTGACGATCCCACTTCCCCTCACCGCGAGGTTCCTGCCTCCGCAGGATGGTTCGACAGGCTCACCATGAGCGGGCCGACCGCCTACTAGCTTAGGCCGAGGCGCTCCATGTTCTGGCCGTCCAAGCCCGGCATGACATAGGGCGGCCGACGCTCCGCTGTAACGGAGACGTTCGGGTCCTCAAGATCAACGCCCATGAACACCAACTGCCGCGTTGCGATGTGCTCGACGCCTCCGCTGCCGAGCACTCGGAACGGACGGTCGTGGCCGGGGTAGATGACCTCCGCCTCCTCCAGCACGCGCTCGATGCTCCGCCGCGAGGCCTCCTCGCTCCAGAAGACGTTGGCGTTCACTTTCGTCAGGGCGACCTGCGCGTTCGCCACGCCATCGCCCGTTATCGCGACTGGTCCCTCGGACGTATCGACGATGAGGGCCATCGTCCCGGCGGAGTGTCCTGGCGTGTGGAGGATGCGCACACCAGGTTCGATCTCGTAGCCGTCCTCGACCTCCTTGAGGTTGGGGATGGTATCGAGCATCGCGCTCGTCCAGAGTGGCGTCGCCCAGTCATTGGGGTGGGGGTTGCGCGCATACCGACGCTCCCACTCGTGGATCAGCACCTCGGCGGAGTAGAGCACGTCGTAGTTCTGGGCGTGGTCCCAGTGGGAGTGGGTCATGACCGCGACGTCGATGTCGGACGGAGCCAGGCTGCGCTCGGCGAGCGCCTCGAGCAGCGCGCGCCGCCTGCCGACGTGTCCGGTGTCGACGACGACGTTGCGGTCGCCGCGCACGAGCAGTGTGCTGCAGTAGCCGATAGAGCCGTAGTTGGTGGCGATGGACTCTCCGTGCAGCAGGACCTCAACCGTTGGCATGATGTCTCCTTCTGTGCGCAGGATGTTCCCCGGCGCGGCTGTCTTCGAGCGAGTGTGTGCCCCGATGTTCCTATAGATCACTCGCAACATCCGTGCGTTCACGAGCGACGGCGACTTTGCGGTTGCGCAGGTGCAACATGCAGCAACATTCGGCAACACCTTACTCGTGGAGCACCCGGACTGAGGGCTGGTTCAGGTTGTGCGACAGGGCGCATGGTAGGGGCGGCGAGCGCAACCGGGCAAGAGGCAGATGGCGCATGCGCCGGGTACCCCGACCCCGTCGTCGAGAGGGGTGAATCCGGGAAAGTCCTCGGCTCCGCTGCGCTCCGATCGGAATGACGATCTCCCGCCGTGTGCTACGCTCCCCTCATGCAGCTGCGGAACGTGGAACGAGGCCTGACCCACGCCGATATCGCCTTCATCCACAAGGTGCTCGGGGCAGACGCGCCCGACGAAGACGAATTGCCCCAACTGCTCGCCCATGAGGAGCACCGCGCGGAGTTGCTCGGCAGCCAACGGCTCTTCGAGGCGCTGCTGCCGCACGATGGCTCCATCGCGCCGGTGTCGCCGCGGCTCTTCTTCGAGGCGTTGCTGCGCCACGCGGTGAGCGAACTGCAGGGAGCGCGGCACACGTTCGAGCGCACGGGCTCAGTCTCCGGCGAGCGGGTGCCGGTGTTCGACGCGGCGGAGGTGGCGGCGTTCGCGGCGCAGCCGCGCATCCTCCACTACCTCGCGGCGATGCTGTCCTCGTTCACGAAGGTGCACAGCCACACGGAGCGCGTGTGGGTGCGCCGCGGCGTCGTGCGCAAAGTGCGCTACAGCGATCTGGACGTGCACTCGATGCTGCGGTTGATCCACCAGACGGAGGAGCACGAGCGGCTGCCGCTCTACAGGCGGACCGGCGACCTCTGCCTGCTAATCCTGGGCGTCTTTCCGGACTTCGCTGGGACCGCGCACCGTTACCCGGGATCAGGCGCGCCGCGGGCGCAGTCGTCGTACCGCCGGCGGCTGAGCACGGAGGAGTACGAGACGGTCGCCGCGGAGATGTACGGCCACGCGGCGCGCTACGACTCGGGAGAGGCGGGAGCGGTCCACCGAACGCTCAGCGAGCGCATCGCGGACGCGAAGAAGCCCCTCAACTTCATGGCGGAGCACTACCTCGGCTTCCGCCGCGACCGGCTGTTCGGAATGGGGCAATAGGGGCTCGTACCTCCCGCTTGCCCCTGCCCCTCACGCAGGCGTAAAGTCGATTCCAGACGAACGAACCCCACTGCCGGGAGGCGCCTCATGGCTGTCATAGATTCAGATGCACACGTAGTGGAGTCGGAGCGTACGTGGGACTTCATTCCGGAGGAGTTGCAACACCTCCGCCCCATCGTTCTGCTGCCCAAGGAGGGGTACAAGTCGCCCTCGCCAGAGTTCTGGTACATAGACGGCCGCGCATTCAGCAAGGGCGTCAACGTCGGCCTCGATACCGACGAGGCCACACGCGAGGCGAGCGACATCGCCAGGCGGCTCGCCCACATGGACGAGCTTGCTGTCGACACGCACGTCCTGTACCCCAGCATCTTCCTGCGCCCGCTCGCCACACACCCGGAGGTGGACCTGGCGCTGGCGCAGGGTTACAACCGCTGGCTGGCCGACATCCACCGGCAGGGCGGCGGACGGCTCCGCTGGGCCGTGGTGCTCCCAACGATGTCGCTCGACAAGTCGATCGAGGAGATGCAGTACGGCAAGGAGAATGGGGCGTGCGCCGTGTTCATGCGCGGCATCGAGGGGCCGCACCGGCTGAGCGACCCGTACATGACCCCGCTCTGGGAAGAGGCGCAGCGACTGGACCTGCCGGTGTGCATCCACGCCGCTACAGGCAACTTCAACTTCTTCGACTACTTCGGGCGCGACGCCGGTTTCTCCACGTTTAAGCTCTCCGGCGTGGGGGCCTTCCACGACATCATCATGAAAGACATGCACTTGCGCTTCCCCGACCTGCGCTGGGGCTTCGTCGAGTTGAGCGCGTCCTGGGTCCCGTACGCCATGAACGACCTCTCGCTGCGGTTCGAGAAGCGCGGCAGGGCATGGCCGGGCCGTGAGCTGCTGGCGGAGCGCAACATCTGGGTAGCCGTGCAGACCGCCGACGACATCGACTACATCATCGACTGCGCGGGCGAGGATAACCTCGTGCTCGGCACGGACTACGGCCACAACGACACGTCGACCGAGCTGCACGCGCTCCGCAACCTGCGCGAGAACGGCGGACTCGGCGACGAGGTCGCGGACAAGATCCTGGACCACAACCCCACGAAGCTCTACGCGCTGTAGCCCCTACCCGCCGACGAGCACGATCTTCCGGCCTCGCAACGGCTGCACCGGCCTGTTGTTCGGCCCGCCGCTGTACGACTCAAGCGCCCTCACCTGCTCCGGCGATACGGTGTCTGCATCGCGCATCACTACCCACGCTACCGGCTCCTGGCACGGAGGGGTCGTCTTGGAGCCGGTGTAGTTGTAGAACGCGGAAGAGCGGGGCACGAAATCCGCCGCACCCAGCTGAGGGCTTGGTGCGGCTCCGACCACACCATCGAGCATCGCCTGGAGGACGGGGCTCGGCGGGCCGGAACGGTAGAGGACAGCCACGACAAGCGCATCGCCGGACGGGTCCTCATGCACTACATGCAACTCAGCCGCGAACGCCTCTCCGTCGACCCGATGTTCGGCGGGAGCGTGGGCGTGGGCCGACAGCAACTCGAACCGCTGCTCTCCCAGCGTAAGGCTGCTGCCCGGAGCGAACTCTACTATCACGGAACCGCGCACGAGGGCGACGCCGCTCACGCCTCCGTCGTACGAGAGCGACAACCTGGGAGTTGGGCCGTGCTCATAGCCGGTGAGGTCGACGGGCGACTGCTGGGCGCCCTCGCCGCACGGCGAGTACTCCGGAGAGAGCGATGCCCAGTGCTCCGGGCCGGTGGACCCGGCGTAACCCCACTCCATGCCGGTCAGCTCAGGTACTGGGCGATGACCTCGTCCAGCGGCAGCACCTCGCTGTGGAGGACATTGCGGATGGTGCGGAGGGCGTACTCCTTCACCTCCGGCGGCTCGATCTCCCGGTGCACCATCGTACAGTCCTCCACCACGACAACCTTGTACCGCAGCTGAAAGGCGTCGGCGGCGGTCCACATCACAGTGTTGTCGGTCGACGCTCCGGCGATGATGACCATGTCGCGCTTCATCGTGCGGAGGACGTAGTCCAGGTCGTTGTGGGAGAACCCGCTCAGGTAGCGCTTGTAAACGAGCGTGTCCTTGTCGACCGGCTGCAACTCCGGAATGACCTCGAGCGCATCGGTGCCCTCCTTCATCGACACGCGCGACCAGTCGCCGACGTTGTCGCTCTCGCGCCGCATCGAGTTGACGTGGATGACGGGCACCTCGGCGGCGTAAGCGGCATCCTTGAGCCGCCGTACGTTCGCCACCATCTCGTAGCCGTAGGAGCCCGGCGCCCAGCCGTAGCCCTTCGCCATGTCCAGGATGATCAGTGCGATGTCCATGCTTCCTCCTCTGCGCCCTACCCTGCCGCTTCCTTGAAACGGCGCAAGGCGTCGATATGTTCGTCCGCCGACGCGAAGCCCGCGTGCAGCGTGTTGAAGGAGACGTGCGTCGCGCCCATCTCCTGCCACGTCCCGGCATCGCGGAGCGCGCCGTCGAAGCCGCCCCGCGACAGCGCGACGCGCGCGTCGATGCCCACGTCGTCCTGCGGGCGTCCCGCTTCCTCGACGAGGCCCTTGAAGCGCTCCATCCGCTCCCTGCCGGTGTCGTCCGCCTGCAACTGCGGGAACCAGCCGTCGCCGAGCCGGGCGATGCGGCGCAGGACGTCGTCCGAGCGTCCTCCACCGAACCAGACAGGGATGGGGCGCTGCACCGGCAGCGGGTTGATGCCTGCGCCGGGGATGCTGTGCCACCGGCCTTGGAAATCGACGACCTCGTTCGTCCAGAGAGCGCGCAACAGCTCCACCTGCTCCTCGGAGCGCTTGCCGCGGTCGTGGAAGTTCTCTCCGAGGGCCTCGTACTCGACGTCGTTCCATCCGATGCCGACGCCGAGGCGCAGCCGTCCGCCGCTGAGCACATCGACCTGCGCGGCCTGCTTGGCGAGGAGCGCCGTCTGACGCTGCGGCAGGATGATGACCGCGGTGACGAGCTCGATGCGGCTGGTGAGCGCGGCAAGATAGCCGAACGTGACCATCGGCTCATGGAAGGTATCCCGGTGGGAGTACGGGCCCTTCCAGTCCGGCCTGCGGTTGGTGTCCGCGCCGAGCACGTGGTCGTAGAAGATGAGGTGCGCATAGCCGAGGTCTTCAGCAGCCTCGGCGAAGGCGCGGACCGCGCCCGGGTCCTCGCCGATCTCGTTCTGTGGGAAGACGACGCCTAGCTGCATGTGTGCTCCTGGGAACCGTACGTGCTCATCCTACCGGGCGACAGGTTAGCCTGCTCCGCTCCCGCGTACAATCGCATTCCCGTAAGGAGCGGACAATGCCGACCTGGAAGCTCCTGCTCATCGCGTGGTTCTTCGTGCCGGTGCACCGGCTCCTGTTCCGCCTCTCGGGCGGTCGCCTGCTGGGACGGCTGGAAGGCACGGGAGTGCTCATCCTCATGACCAGGGGACGCAGGAGCGGCAAGACCCGCTCGTCACCCCTGCTGTACTTCCGGTTCGAGCAGTCCGGCGACCTCATCGTCGTCGCCTCCAACTACGGACGGGACCGCCACCCTGCGTGGTACCTGAACGTCGCCACCGACCCGCGCGTCTCGGTCGAGGCCAACGGCGAGCGCTTCGCCGCCAACGCCCGCGTCACCCTGGGAGAGGAGCGCACGGCGTTGTACGAGAAGGTGGTTGCAGCGAACCCACGCTTCGCCACCTACTACGCCGCAACGCAGCGCGAGATTCCCGTCGTCACGCTTCGCCGCATCTAGCCGTCATTCGCGGGCCAGCCGTTCCGCCGGAATACTGTGCTCCCCACGCGCATTGACCGCATCGCCCCTGCGACCGCGTCCGCTATGAGCTCGCCGGCGCGGGCAGACGATTCTTCCAGGGTCATCGGCGCGCTGAGGATGGACACAACAGCGTCGATGCCTTCCCTGTGAACGTCCTCGAACCCCCTGCCCAAGGAGCCGCAGACAGCGAGGACCGGGATGTCTCTCTGTTTCGCTCGCCGTGCGACGCCGATCGGGGCCTTGTTATAGACGGTCTGGAAGTCGATCTGGCCCTCGCCGGTGATAACGAGGTCGGCCCCCTCCAGCTTCTCGTGTAGCCCGACATAGTCCAGCACGATGTCCACGCCCGCACGCAGTGAACCTCCGAGGAACGCCATCATCCCCGCGCCCAGGCCACCGGCGGCGCCCGCACCTGGAACGGCGTCGATACTCGGTCCGATGTCGCGTTCCACAACCCCCGCAAAGTTCTTCAGGGCGGCGTCCAACTGCTCGACCAGATCGGGATTCGCCCCCTTCTGCGGGCCGTATACCGCCGAGGCGCCCTCAGGGCCGGTGAGCGGGTTCGATACGTCGCACGCCACCAAGAATCGGGCCTCGAGCGCCCGTTCGTCCAGTCTCGACATGTCTATCGTCCGGAGGCCGGCGAGCGCTGCTCCTCCCGGCAAGAGCTCTCTCCCAGCCTCATCCAGCAGTCGCACGCCCAACGCCTGGGCCATCCCCGCTCCGCCGTCGTTCGTTGCGCTGCCGCCGATCCCAACGATGAAGCTGCGGAACCCGGCGTCGAGCGCCTCGTGCAGCACCTCGCCGAGCCCATACGTGGTCGCGTGCAGCGGGTCGCGTTCAGCGGGCGAGAGCAGCGCGAGGCCGGACGTGCGGGCCATTTCGACCACGGCGGTCTCCCCGTCGCCGAGCGCGCCCCACTCCGCCGCGACCGGTCTGCCGACGGGGCCGGTCCCGGTCGCGGAACGCACCTCCCCGCCCGTAGCGTCGACAAGGGTTTCGAGCGTGCCGTCGCCCCCGTCCGCCA
>JAPOOH010000290.1 GCA_026713505.1 Chloroflexota bacterium
CGACGGGCGGCAGGACGGGGAGGAGCCGGACGCGCAACAGGAGGCGACAGGATGAGAATCGAAGGATGTGAGGCCGGTCTGCTCCGCGCCCTCGCCGCGATGCCGTTCCTCAACCGGCTGGAGATGGTCGACGTCACCGGCTGGTCCCGGGGCGCGGTCTACGAGGCCGTCGAGAGGCTGGAGACCGGCGGGCTCTGCGCCTCCGTGCTCCATGCAACGGAGCTGCAACCCCGGACGCAGAGGTTCCACCTCACCGCCGAAGGGCTGCGCAGGCTCGCCTGCGAGGAGGGCATGAGCCTCGGCGAACTGCTGCGCGAGCGCCCCGTCTCCGCCCAATGGCGGCGCAGCCTGATGGAACGCCTCGATGCCCTGGCCTCCGTCTACCGCATCGCCTCCACCGTCTCCCGCCTGGCATTCCCCATGCGGTTCCGCTGGTACCGCGCGGCGCCGCTGGACGCAGCCATGGCGCTCCCCGGCGGGAGGACCGTCGGCATCGTCAGGCAGGGAGCCACGGCCGACCGCTCGGGCTTCGCCAAGCGGCTCTGGCGGCTGCGCGCAGGGCCGGTGCCCGGCCTGGTGCTCATCCTCATGGCCGACGACGTGCGGCTCAGGCACGCCCGCAGGGCGCTCTCCACCACCGAGGTCCCGGCCCTGTTCGCCCTGGAGCGCGAGGCGGCGCCGGCCGACCCCGGCGACCGGATATGGAGCCCATCCCGGGTAAGCGCGTCCATCGACCTGCGCGATGCCCTCGACCGGGCAGCGCCCGGCGGCGGCCTGCCGCAGGAGACGGAACCCGAACGGGCGGACGTGCCCGCCGACCTCGCCTTCCACGGTCGGGGATGGGAGAGCTCCGACCAGATGCTGCCCTTCCTGCTCAAGCCCGCCGAGAAGCGCGCCCTCGACCTGATCGCCGACTGGCCATGGGTCTCCCTCAGGGCGTTGGCCGGGCTGATGGGCGTCTCTCCCCAGAGGGTCTCCCAGAGTGTCAACCCGCTCGAGGGATTCGGCCTCGTGGCCCGCCCCCACGGCGCGGGCTGCCGCCTCGCCCCCACCGACCGCGGGCTCGCTCTCCTCGCGCGCAGGGACCGCACGTCCGTCGCCATGGCGAAGAGACGGTGGAGCATCGCTCTCGGAGACGCCAAGGCCCCCTTCGAGTGGCGCAACGTCACCGGCGGGAGGAGCCGCCAGCTGCTCCGGAACATCGAGCACACCGAGGCCGTCCACGGCTTCCTCGCCGCCCTGACTACCCAGGCTCCCCTGCTGGGGTGGGAGGTCGTCCAGCTCGACCCGCCCAGGAGGGCTTCCCGCCACTTCCGCCACGACGGGGGGATGCGCTCCGTCAACCCCGACGCCTTCGGCATCCTGCGCAAGGACGACGCGCGCTGGCCCTTCTTCCTGGAGTGGGAGCGCCGCGCCGTCCGCCCCTCGACCATGTCCGACCGGCTCGCCCCCTATCTGCGCTACTACTCATCTCAGCGGCCCATCGACGACCACGGCGCAAGACCCGCGGTCCTCATCGTCTTCGACGACGAGATCGCGCACACCCACTTCCTGCGGGTTGCGCGGGAGGAGATGCGGGCCGAGCAGCTGGCGCTCCCCCTGTGGGTCTCCCACCGGGCGGCCGTCGACGCCCTGGGGCCGCTCGGACACGCCTGGCGCTCTCCCTCCGACTGGGAGGCCCCCCAGGCCATGCCGCCCCGATGAACCACGAATGAACGAGGGAACACCCATACCCGCACAAGACCCACATAAGCAGAAAGGCCACCGGAGGAGCAGAGGACGGACTGTCGTCCGTCTCGACGCGGCGGCCCTCTGGAGGCGGCTGGCGCTGCTGGACCGCTCCCAGAACTGGCTCGCCGGTGAGATCGGGATCAGCCGTGGATACCTCTCCATGCTGGTCAACGCGGGGCGCTCGCCCTCCGGCCGCATCCGCCGCCGGATGCTCAAGGCCCTTGGTGTGACCGAATCCCACGAACTTTTCACAGCGGAGGAACGAGATGAGGAAGACTGACCAACAGGCCCGTTTCGACGGGCAGAGCGAGACCACGACGGGTGGAACACTGCTCATGGGGAGCGGCGTGCTGCCGGAGGACTTCGGCGAGCGGCTCGAGTGCCTCAAGGAGGCCAGCGGCCTCAGCTGGCGCGGGCTCGCCAACGCCCTCGGCGTCGACCCCAAGCAACAGGACAAGTGGCGCAAGAAGAGCGTCGAACCCTGCGGGGGAGCCATGCTCTCCATCTGCCGCTTCGCATTCCGGATTCCCGGCGGCATGGAGATCCTCGCGGACGAGGACTTCCGCAAGAACCCCTTCGAGGAAGAGCGCTAGAACGGCGAAGCCCCGCCCGGCGCCCAGGCGCAACGGCGGCATGGCGGGGCCTGAAACGGCATGAAGACGCGCGGCGCTCGCCCCTCCCGTCAGCGCCCGCGCCTTCGCCAACAGACCCTGCAACGATATGAAGAACACCAAGAGACAGAACGGAAGGCGAAGGCCCGCCAGGGACGGCCCTGAGATAAGGGTCGTCGGCATCGACGTCAACCCCGCACCCGACGCCGAGGATCGGTTGCGCCGCCTCGTCACCATCCTGCTCAAGCTGGCCGAGGACGACCTGCCCCCGACCGGGGCGGACCCGTCGCCGGACGACGGCATCGAGTCGGCATACGCATGAGAAGCCGCCCAACTACGCGATGGCTGCGGCCTGCCGGATCACCCTGTGCGACGACAGGACTCCGTCAACCGAGACTTACCGGACGAGGCGGGCAGCGCAGTTGTGCCAAGACGCGCTTGCGCCCCCCGCCCAAGGGGATACAATGGTGGGTAGACGGTTGGCCCGGCGATGCGGAAACATCCCGGGCCGCGGCGCCACCTGCGGATACAGGTGATGCGAATAGATGCTACTACTCGCAGACCCGCTCCGACAGGAGGCGGGTCTTTTTCGATTTCAGAGGATGTCAGAGGAGGGAACCATGGCGAGCAGCACAAGTAAGCAGCAGGCCGGCGGGCAGAGGGCGGCCATCTACGCCCGCGTCTCCAGCCAGGGACAGGACACTGAGGACAAGACCTCCATCTCCGAGCAGATCGCCGACATGGAGGCCCACTGCCAGCGCAGGGGGCTGACCATCGCCGCACGCTACCAGGAGGTGGGCCGGGGATGGACGAAGAGCCGTCCGGAGTTCCAGAGGATGCTGGCCGATGCCAGAGCGGGACGGTTCGACACCATCGTCTGCTGGAAGTCGGACCGGCTCAGCCGCGGCATGTACCCCGCAGCCGCCCTCATGGAGGTCGTCGAGGCGTACCAGATCGAGATCGAAGCCGTCATGGACACCATCGACATGAAGACCTTCGGCCTGATGGCGGCCATCGGCAAGATCGAGCTGGACAACTTCCGGGAGCGGGCTTCCATGGGCAAGCGCGGCTCGGCCAAGCAGGGCCGCATCCCGGTCAGCAACATCCCCTACGGCTACCGCATCGGGGAGGACCGAAGGCCGCAGGTCGTGGAGGCCGAGGCCGAGGTCATCCGCCGGGTTTTCCACATGTACGTCCGCGAGGGAATGGGGTCTCCCGCCGTTGCGAAGAAGCTGACCTCCGAGGGCGTTCCCACGCCCAGGGCCGCCGTGCGGTGGCACCACCGCACGATCACCCGCATCCTGACCCTCGATGCCTACAGGGGCACCTGGTGGTTCGGCAAGTTCCGCCACCTCGCCACCGAGGCCGGAATGAGGCGGTACGACCGACCGGAGGACGAGTGGATAGGTGTGCCCTTCCCGCGCCTGGTGGACGAGGAGACCTGGGAGCTGGCGCAGGAAGCGAAGAAGCAGCGGCTGACCCGTTCGAGCCGCAACACCAAGGTCTTCTATCTCCTGCAGCATCTGGTCAGGTGCGCCGAGTGCGGGTACCTCATGGGCTGCCGGTCGGCGAGACGCCAGGCCGCCAGTCGCGACGGCAAGGCCCACGGGTACGAGGTGGATACTCTCCACCGCTACTACAACTGCTACGGCATGCTGAACGAGGGCGTCAGGTGCCGGGAGCACCCCTTTATCAGGGCGGAACGACTGGAAGAGCGGGTCTGGGACGAGGTCAAGAGGGTGCTGGAGAACCCGGCCCTCATCGTCGCCGGTATCGAGGCCCTTGCCGCCCCGTCGAAGGGCGGCGAGTCCGCCGAGGAGGTCGCCAAAGCGGAGCGCGACCTGCAAAGGGTCCAGATGGAGGAGGATCGGGCCATCAGGCTCTACGTGTCGGGCAAGATCACGGAGAAGCAACTGGACCATCAGCGCAGATTCATCACCGAGCGGCTTGAGACACTGCGGAAGGCGCTGGACGACTATCGCGCCCGGGAGTCGGCGCAGGCGGAGAAGCGGCTGCTGGGCGAGCACATCGTCGAGTGGGCGCGCCGGGCTGGTGACAAGCTGGACGGCCTGTCTGATGAGGAACGAAAGGAAGTGCTTCAGCTCCTCCTGGATGGAGCGACCATCGACAGGGACAACAAGGTCAAGCTGACGCTGGCCATCCCGATTGAGGATGCTGTGTCGATTGCAGGACTGGAGCCGTCTTCCCAGCCCACATGAAGGCCCTGGCCTCACCACGCCCCAACGACGGCGCGAAGACCCGTGCCGCACGGTCCCTCCTCATGCGCGCCCTGGCTGACGGTCCCCGCCCCTCCGCCGCCATCGAACGGGAGGCCGCCATGCTTGGCATCACCCGGAAGGCGCTGCACCGCGCTCGGACTGCCTGCGACATCCGCTCAACGCGGGTCAGCCATCCGGGCGGACCGAACGGCGCAGGAGCATGGTACTGGTCGCTCCCCGCACAGTCCCTTGTGCAACGGAATGAAACGGAATGAGACACCCCCGCGCGGAGCGAACTTTGAAGAATCAGGGGAATCTTGCTTTCTTGGTCGCGGGAAGCAGGCCGTGGCCTTGGAAACACCCCAAACCAAGGAGACCAAGGATGCCGGAAAGGGCCCTCGTTTCACTCGTAACAGGCCGACCAAGATTCCCTCTGCAGCCCTTTGAGGGATTCTTGGTAGCAAACAAGCCCTGCTATGCAGAGACGGCCCTTCGCCCTGAGAGTGCTTGCCCCCCCTCTCCCCCTGGGAGAGGGGTTGGGGGTGAGGGTTGATGCCGCGCCACTCGCGGCCTACAGGCCGTACTCCTCCAGGAAGCGCAGCCAGACCTCGCTCAGCGTCGGGAACGACGGCGTCGCGTGCCAGAGCCGGTCCAGCGTCACCTCGCCGACGATGGCGATAGTGGCGGCGTGCGTGAGCTCGCCGACCTCCGGCCCCGCGAACGTGGCGCCCACGAGCACGCGCCGGTCCTCGTCCACGATGAACTTCACCCCGCCGCTGAAGTGCTCGCCGTGCAACGGCGCGGCGGCAACCGGCCAGCCCATCTCAATGACGCGTACGTTCAGTCCGCGTTCCCGGGCCCTCCGCTCTGTCAGCCCCACGCTGCCTATCTGCGGGTCCGTGAACACCACCGCGGGCACCATGGCGTTGTCTGCCCAGGCGGAGGCGTCGAGCCCCCGGATGTGGTCCCCCGCCTGCCGCGCCTGGTACTTGCCCTGGTGCGTCAACAGCGCCCGCCCGTTCACGTCGCCCACGGCGTACAGCCAGCCGCCGTCCACGCTCTCCACCTGCAGGTGGTCGTTCACCTGCACGTACCGCTGGGCGTCCACACCGACCGTCTCCAGGCCTGCGCCCTTCACGACCCCGGTGCGCCCTGCGGCCACGAGCAGTTCCTGCGCGTACAACGTCCCGTCGTTGTCCATCGTCACGCTCACGCCGCCGCTTGCGCGAGCCGCAGAGGCCACGACGCACCCGAACCGGAATACGACGCCCTGCGCCTCCAGCGAGTCGACGACCGCCCGCAGCGCGAACGGCTCGAACAGCGGCGTGTCCTCCGGCGTCCGCCGCTCCAGCACCGTCACCTCAGCCGTGCCGAGCGATTTCCACGCCTGCGCCATCTCCAGTCCAACGACGCCCCCGCCGATGATGATCAGGCTCTCCGGCACGCTCTTCGCCGACGTGATCTCCCGGCTCGTCCACGGCTCGGCCTCTGCCAGCCCCTCGATAGGCGGGACGAACGCCACGGAGCCCGTCGCGAGCACGACGGCCTTCCGCGCCTCGAGCTCCAAGCTCCCGCTGCCGTCCGCCATCTCCACGACGACGCGCTTCTCCCCATTGAGCCGTCCCCAGCCGCGGATGAGCGTCGCCCCCACGGAGGCGACCCACTGCGCCTGGCCGTCGTCGTTCCAGCGGCTGGCGAACGCGTCCCTGGCGCGCAGCGCACGGTCGGCGTCCACGGCGCCGGTGACGGCGCCTCGCGCGGCGGGCACGCGCCGCGCCGCCGCGAGCGCCTCTCCAGGCCGGAGCAGCGCCTTGCTTGGCATGCAGGCCCAGTACGAGCACTCTCCACCTACGAGTTCCGCTTCGACGATGGCGGTGCTGAGTCCGGCGGGGGCGGTGCGGCCGGCGATGTTCTCGCCCGCGGACCCGCCTCCGATGATGATTACGTCATACGCGTCGGCCATGGGGAATCTCCTCTTCCGGTGTTGTCATGTTGAGCCCTTCGGCAAGCTCAGGACTGGCTCCGCTGAAACATCTCTCGGGAGCGTTCGCGCACCACGAGGCGTTTCCCGGGAGATTCCTCGACTCCGCTGCGCTCCGCTCGGAATGACAAGTGCCGATGCTCATCGCACGTTTGCAGGAGTACGGGGCGTTCCCGGATCAGCGCAGGCGCTCGGCGAAGAAGGCGAGGGTCTTCTCCCATGCGTCCGCTGCGGCCTCGGCATTGTGACTGGCGCGGTCGTCGCAGAAGAAGCCGTGGCCCGCGCCTGCGTAGAAGTGGAACGTGTGTTCCTTGCCGAGCTCGCTGAGCCGCTCGCCCAGCGACCGCGCCTGCTCCGGCGTCGGGTTCTGGTCGTCCTCGCCGAAGAAGCCCATGACCGGGACGGAGAGCGCGCCGGCCTCGCGCAGCGCGTGGAACGCCTCCGGCTGATCGTCGCCCGGGAACATGAAGCCGCCGTAGTAAACGGCACCCGCGGACAGCCCGCTCGCGCGTATCGCCGACTGCATGGTAACGCGACCGCCGAGGCAGAAGCCGACGATGCCTATCGCGCCGACGTTCGCGTCGCTGCGCAGGTAGTCGATGGTGGCCTGGACGTCCATATCGATGGAGGCGTCGCCGAAGCCGCCGGAGCGCAGGTCCTCGCGCATCTCCTGCAGCTTGTCGTAGGGAGCGTAGCGCAGCCGCCCGGAGCGGTGGAAGAGGTCCGGCGCGGCGGCGACGTACCCCTCCGCCGCCAACCGCTGGACGATGCCTTCGATGTTCGGGTTCACGCCGAACGCCTCCATGATGACGACGACGCCCGGGTGCGTTCCGCCGTCCGTGGGACGCGAGGTCGGCGTTGCCATCGGCCCGTCAGCCGTCTGGATGTCGACCACCTGCTCTATCGTGTCCATGCGCGTGCTCCTTCGTGCTCGTCCGCGCTGACGCGCGCTGTCTGCCTTGATCCCCCACTCCCCCTCACTCCGTCACTCCCGCGAAAGCGGGAATCCCGCCCCTGCGCAGACGGCGATTATACCTGCCGGAGGTGGCGGTGGAAGAACTCCAGCGCCTCCTCCCAGGCCTCGGCGGCGCGCCCCGGGTGATGCGCGGCAGTCTCCGGCTGGGCGAAGGCGTGGTCAGCGTCCTCGACCCACACGGCCCGGACGCGGCCTCCCGTATCGCCGAAGGCCGCCTCGATCTGCTCGACGTTCGAGTACGGGTTGAAGCCGTCCAGCGCCGGGAAGAACATGAGCAGCGGGTTGGTGACGTTCCCCGCCCCGTGCACGGGCCACGGTGAGCCGGGGACCGCAGGGTCGGACTCCAGCAGGCGCGTCGGGTAGAAGGCGACGGTCGCGTCCACGACTCCGCCCAGCGTGGCGCCCAGGAACGAGATGCGTCCACCGAGGCAGAACCCGGTGAGCCCTACCCGTCCGTCGCTGCCGGGGCGCTCGCGCAGGAACGCAGCGAGGCGCGCGATGTCTGCGCAGTGGCCGTCGTTGGTCATGCCTGCGCGGATGCGCGGCGTCGCGTCCGGCCCGCCGCCGAGCGCCTGGATCGTCAGCAGGCGCCCCGCACGGTGGAAGACGTCCGGCGCGGCGACGGTGTAGCCGTGTCCCGCGAGCCATTTCGCCTGCTCACGCGCCTCCACGGTCAGCCCGATGGCGTCGTGCACCATGATGATGGACGGCAACGGGCCGGCACCGTCCGGCTCGTAGAGGAAGACGGCCATCTCCCCTTCGTCCACCGGCAGGTCCAACTCTTCCTCGCGAATCGCCATCTCTCACCTCCGAGGCTTGCGTCATCCGTCTACCCACCCGTTCACCCTCATCCCGGCCTTTCCCATCAAGGGAAAAGGGATGAGTACTCTGGCGGGGTCACTATCCTCCACTCACAGACCGCTGTGTCACTTGTCCACGCCGCCGAGGGCCCTCACCCTGACCCTCTCCCGAGGGAGAGGGCATCAAACATCATGGCGGGACCAATCGCCTCCCCTCCTTGCGCAAAGGTCTTCCTTCGGGCGGACCGCCCCTCGACCGTGCGCCGGACGTGGCGGCGATGGCCCGCTTACGCTACCATAGAGGAAGCACGCAGGGCCGGATACGAGCACCCGTGCGTCGCTCCTGACTTTTCAACATGGCGCCCCACGCAGGATTCTGGATAGTCGTCAGCCTCATGGCGTTGGCCGAGGCTGCCATCATCGTTACGGCCCTTCGCATGCGCGTGCGGCAGGACTCAGCGCGCGGCATCGTGGGCAGCCGCGCCGCGGAAGTCGTCTGGACGCTGCTCCCCGTGGGCCTCATCGCCATCCTGATCGTCATGTCGTACGGGGCGGCCTGAGCGGATGGCGACGCAGCGGATACGAGCGGCCAACACCCGCCGCGCCGGGTGGCTCGCGCTCATAGCGTCTGTGCTCACGCTGGGCCTCATTGCGTACGGCTCGTGGGTACGCGTGTCCGGGTCCGGCCTCGGTTGCCCGGACTGGCCGCTCTGCGAAGGCGTACTCGTCCCCGAGATAGAGGGCGCGACCGCCATCGAGTTCGGGCACCGCGTTTACGCAGGCGTCACGATGGTGGTGGTGGCGGCCTCCGCAGCATTCGCCTTCCGCGCCCGCGCGCAAGACCGGCTGAGCTCTCATCTACTGGTCGGCGCATTCGTGGCCATCCTTGCGCAGGCGGTGCTGGGCGGGATCACGGTGCTCACAGAGCTGCACAGCATGGTGCGACTGGCGCACCTGACGTTCTCGCTGCTCACCCTTGCCCTGCTCACCGGCGGTGCCGCGCGAGCGCTGGACGTGCGTCTCACGCCGCCTCCGGACGCGCGTCGATGGCAGGCGCTCGTAATTGCAGCGGCGGTCGTCGTGCTCGCTGGCGGGACCATCGTGGGGACGGGGCACAGCCCGGGTTGCCCCGGCCTGCCGCTGTGCGACGCCCGCAGCAGCACTGAGGCGGCGTGGGTGCATCACATTCACCGCCTGGCGGCGACCGCATTGCTGCTGGCGCTGGTGTGGACGGCGTGGCAGGCGCGTCGCGCGGGAGGCTGGGCCTTCTACGTGAGCGTAATCGCCGCGCTGCTGGCCGCGGCTCAGTTCACGGTGGGCGTGAGCGCGATTCTGCTCCGGCTGCCGCAGGAGCTCCGCGTGCTGCACCTGGGGCTGGCCGCCGCGGTCTGGTGGGCAGTGGTGGCGCAATGGAGCTTCGCACTCCTGGGCCGGACGCGACGATGACATCGTTCCTTCGCCGGGTGGTGGCGCTGTGCAAACCGCGCATCGTTCTGCTGCTCGTCGTCACGGGAGCCGCAGGGGCGTGGAAGGCGGCTGACGCTTCGCCGGACGCGCTCGTGCTCCTGACCGTCGTCATTGCGGGAGCCCTCGCCGCAGGCGGGGCGAACGCCATCAATCAAGGCCTCGATGCGGACATAGACACGGTGATGCGTCGCACGCGGGTGCGCCCGGTGCCCGCACAACAGATGAGCGCGCAGAGCGCGGCAGGGATCGGCGTTGTGCTCGTGGGATCGGCGACTGCGCTGATGGCGGTGGGAGCGAATGCACTGGCGGCAGCGCTTACGTTGGCTGCGGCCGCAGTCTACGTGCTGGTCTACACAATGCTGCTCAAGCGGCGTTCGTGGAACAACATCGTCATCGGCGGGGCGGCGGGAGCTTTTCCCCCGCTCATCGGGGCGGCTGCGGTTGCCGGCGAGGTGACGGCACCAGGGCTCTACATGTTTGCATTCATCTTCTTCTGGACGCCGCCGCACTTCTGGACGCTCTCCATGCTTCTGCGAGAGGACTACGCGGCTGCGAACGTGCCGATGCTGGCTGCGGTGGCAGAGCAGCGAGACACGGCTCGGCAGGTGCTGTTGTACGTGCTCCTCCTGGGAGCGATGGCCTGGCTGCCGCTCGCAGCGGGCTACGCCGGAGTGACGTTTGCTGTGGTGACGACGCTGCTGAGCATTATCTGGCTGCGCAAGTCGTGGCCGTTGCTCGACGGGGGCACCGCCACGAAGACGCTCGCTGCGTACAAGTACTCGCTGCTTTACCTCGCGCTCGTTTTCGTCACGCTAGCGATCGAGCCAATGTTGCCCTGGTACGCCCAATGAGCCAATTGAGAACGCGGTTCCATGAAGAAGGCGCCCACCAAGGGGCGCCTTCGCCTAAGACAATCGCTGTGAACTGGTAGGGTGCTATTCCTCGACCTCTTGCTGTTCCTCTTCGATGAGTAGGTCGTCGTCCGTGTCGACCGCTGCGCCGATGTCCTCATCGTCGTCCTCGACTTCAGCGTCTTCGTCTTCCTCTTCGTCCTCTTCTTCATCGGTAGTGGCAGGGGATGAGTTCGTTGGTCCGTCGAGGTCGTCGTCGTCATCGTCGAAGAGGTCGTCGTCGTCACCCTCTTCATCGTCGTCGATGGAGAAGTCGACGTCCACGGCGGAGGGGGGTACGGAGCCGTTGTCATCTTCGAAGTCGTCCATGCCGGGCACTTCACCCATGAGGCCGATGAGGGTCTCGAAGTCGTCGCTGTCGCCCTCGGCGATGGGCAGCACCTCCGGGATACCGAGGAGGCTGCGCCCCTCGGCGGAGACATCGAGGCGCGCGGGGATGAGCCGTCCGATGATGACGTTCTCCTTGAGGCCGCGCAAGTAGTCCACCTCTCCAGAGATCGCCGCTTCTGTGAGGACCCGTGCGGTCTCCTGGAATGAGGCCTTGGCAAGGAAACTGTCCGTGTTGAGTGACGCGCGCGTAACGCCGCGGAGCTCCGGCTTGCTGGTCGCGGGCTCGCCGCCCTCCGCAATGACTCGCTCGTTGACGCTCTGGAACCGGGAGCGGTCGATCAACTGGTTCGGCAGCAGCTCCGTGTCGCCGATATTGTCCACGCGGACCCAGCGCAGCATCTGGCTGATGATGGTCTCGATGTGCTTGTCGTTGATCGATACACCCTGGTTGCGGTAGACGGTCTGCACCTGCTCAACGAGATAGCTCTGCGTGGCTTCCATCCCTTCGATTCGCAGGATGTCGTGCGGGTCCTTGACACCGTTGGTTAGCTTCTGACCCGCCATGACGGCGTCGCCAGTGCGGACGAGGCGCTGGTCGGTGGCGTCCACCTGGTGGTCGCGCACCTCGGTTTCGAAGGCATCAATCTCGATGCCGCCGTCGACGAGGCGAACAGAACCCGAGACGCGTGCGAGCAGCGCAACAGGCGCGAGGGCCTGCTCCGAAGCCTTGTCCGTGGCCGACTCCTCTGCGGAGGTGGATACGGGTTCCGCTATGGTTTGACCCGCCTGAACGTGCCGTCCTTCCGCGACAGTGAGTTGGTGTGTGTCGGTGATGGCGTAGCTGTCCGTGAAGGGTATGCGGCTCACCACTCGTACACAGGGCACGAACGATACCGGGGGTACAAGCAACTGCGGAGCGTCGCCTGCGTCGTACTCCCCGACGAGTTGGCCGTTTTCGAAAACAAGTACGTCACCATCAATCTCAGCGATGCGCGCCTTACCTTTGGGAGAGCGTGCCTCGAACAACTCCTCGACGCGAGGCAGACCGGACGTGATGTCCTTGCCGGCGATGCCGCCAGTGTGGAACGTTCGCATGGTGAGCTGAGTGCCAGGTTCGCCGATGGACTGGGCGGCGATGATGCCGACCGCGTCGCCCAGAAGAGCGAGCTGGCCGGTTGCGGGGCTACGCCCGTAGCACTGTTGACAGATACCCCGTTGCGCCTCGCAGGTGAGGGGACTGCGAACACGCAGCTCGGTGATTCCCGCTGCCTCCATGGCGGTCGCCTGGGACTCCTCAATCATCTCGGCTGCGTCCACAAGCACTTCGCCCGTGTCTGGATGGGCGACGGGGACCGAAGCGACGCGCCCCACAACGCGCTCGCCGAGGGGCGCAATCATTACGTCTTCCTCAGATGCGCTTGCGTGGATGAGCACACCGCGATCCGTGCCGCAGTCTTCCTCGAGCACGATGACTTCCTGCGCGACGTCTATGAGGCGACGCGTGAGGTAACCGGAGTCGGCGGTGCGGAGCGCAGTGTCCGCCAGTCCCTTACGCGCACCGTGCGTGGAGATGAAATACTCCAGTACGCTCAACCCCTCTCGAAAGCTCGACTTGATGGGAAGCTCGATGATGTCTCCGCGCGGGTTGCTCATGAGACCGCGCATCGCGGCCATCTGCTTGATCTGAGCTTCGTTGCCGCGTGCGCCTGAGTGAGCCATGGCGTAGATGCCGCCGAACTCAGGGAGGTGCTGCTGAATGACCTCGTCCATCCTTCCGGACACGCGCTGCCAGGTGTTGACCGCCCTTACGTGCTTCTCCCGCTCTGTGATGAGTCCCATCTCGTACTGCTCTTCCAGCAGTTCCACTTCCTTGTCCGCCTCGGCAATGATGGCGGCTTTCTCAGGCGGCACCTGAATGTCGGTGATGCCGATGGTGGTACCGGAGACGGTCGCGTAGTGGAAACCGATCTGCTTGACCCGGTCCAGCACCTCGGACGTGGTTGCATTGCCGGTGAGGCGGTAGACCTCCGAGACAAGGTCCCGGAGGGCCTTCTTGTCCATGAGGACGTTGTAGCGGCGCAATTCCTCCGGCAGTACTTCGTTGAAGAGGATGCGTCCCGGCGTGGTCTCTATCCACGTGTCGCCCTGACCAGGCGCATGTACCGTCACCACGGAATGCAGTTCCAGTATCCCCGCGTCGAAAGCGACGAGCACGTCGTCGAAGTCGCGGTACCGGCCGCCCTCTCCCTTGGCGCCTTCCTTCGTCTGGGTAAGGTAGTAGCAGCCCAGGACGATCTCGTATGTGGGTGCGACGAGCGGTTCACCGGAGCTTGGAGAGAGCATGTTATGTGTGCTCAGCATCACGTTCCGGGCTTCCTGCACAGCTTCGCGGGATAGGGGAACATGCACGGCCATCTGGTCGCCATCGAAGTCTGCATTGAAGGCGGCGCAGACGAGCGGATGCAATTGGATCGCGCTGCCCTCTACGAGAGTGGGCATGAAGGCCTGTATGCCGAGCCTGTGCAGCGTGGGCGCGCGGTTCAGCATAACAGGGCGGGTCTGAATGACCTCTTCGAGGATGTCCCAGACCTCCGGGCGGGCCCGCTCCACCATGCGCTTTGCGCTCTTGATGTTGTGCGCCATGCCCTGCATGACCAGCCGGTTCATGACGAACGGCTTGAAGAGCTCCAGTGCCATCTTCTTCGGAAGACCGCATTCGTGGAGGCGAAGGGAGGGCCCGACGACGATCACGGAGCGGCCTCCGTAGTCCACGCGCTTGCCGAGCAGGTTCTGGCGGAAGCGGCCCTGCTTGCCACGCAGCAGGTCTGAGAGGCTCTTGAGCTGGTGATTGTGGCTGCCGACGATGGCGCGTCCGCGGCGTCCGTTGTCGATCAGGTCGTCCACGGCCTCCTGGAGCATGCGCTTCTCGTTGCGGATGATGATGGCGGGTGCGCCGAGATCCAACAGCCTCTTGAGGCGATTATTGCGGTTGATAACCCTGCGGTAGAGGTCATTCAGGTCGCTCGTGGCGAACCGGCCGCCGTCCAGCTGGACCATGGGGCGGAGGTCCGGCGGCAGCACCGGGAGCGCGGTCATAATCATCCATTCCGGCTTGTTGCCGCTGCTGTGGAATGCCTCAATCACCTGGATGCGCTTGACGGCCTTCTTCCGGCGCTGGCCGGAGGTGGTGCGCACTTCCTCCTTGAGGCGCAGGATCTCCTCTTCGAGTTCGAGCGACTTGAGGATGTCCAGGATAGCCTCCGCGCCCATGCCGGCGCGGAATACATCGCCGTACTTGTCCGAGAGTTCGCGGTGGCGGCTCTCCGTGAGCAGCATGAGCGGCTTGAGGCTTTCCACCTCGCCGCTTTCCTTCGCGAGATTCTGGTTGAGCTCGGCCAACTGCTCATCGCGGGCCTTCTCGAGCGCAGAGAGCTGCTCTTGCAGCGTCTTGCGCCGGTCAACAGCTTCGTCAGACCCTGAGTCCCCGAGGGCCTCCAGCTCCGCCTCCAACGTGGCGATCCGCTGGTTCATCTGCTGCTCGACGTTCTCCTTCTGCTCGTCGTGGTCGAGCTGGAGCTCCTCGACGCGCCGCGTCTGCAGCAGTGGGTCCACGCGCGTGACAATGTACTGCGCGAAGTAGAGAACGCGCTCCAGGTTTCGGGGGGAGATGTCCAGTAGCAGTCCCAGCCTGCTGGGGATGCCCTTGGCGAACCAGATGTGCGCGACCGGGGCGGCGAGGGAAATGTGCCCCATGCGCTCCCGCCGCACCTTGGCCCGGGCGACCTCAACGCCGCAGCGGTCGCAGATCACGCCCCGGTAGCGGATCTTCTTGTACTTGCCGCAGTAGCATTCCCAGTCCTTCGTCGGCCCAAAGATGCGCTCACAGAAGAGGCCGTCCTTCTCAGGACGGAGCGTCCGGTAGTTGATCGTCTCAGGCTTGAGCACCTCACCGTAAGACCATTGCCTGACCTGCTCCGGCGAGGCGAGTGAAATCCTGATGGCGTTGAAATCAGTGGCATTCGGCATGTTCGCTGCTCTCTCCGCGGGGCGTGATCCCCGCTCGGCTATGCCCGTGGGCGACGCGGCCTCCGGCCGGTTCGCGCGGCTAGTCTCCGTTGCTCTCGCTCTCTTCCTCCGAGGCTTTACGAGCGTAGGCTCCCAGGTCTATCCGCACGTTCGTGCCCACGTCTCCATCCGGTTCTTCCAGCGGCGCGAAGTCCGCCTCCCAAGCCGGAGCGACCGGTTCCATGGCGATCGGTGCGATGGCCTCCAGCTCTTCTTCTTCTTCCTCCTCGCCCGTGTACGTGAACCTGGAGGAGACGACGCCCTGGTCCTCCTCATAGCGGAGCTCCACGGCGAGGCCGAGGCTCTGCAACTCCTTGAGGAGCACATTGAAGGACTCGGGCACGCCGGGTTGCACGACTTCCTCCCCCTTGACGATAGCCTCGTAGGTCTTCACGCGGCCGACGACGTCGTCCGACTTGACGGTGAGCATCTCCTGGAGGTTGTAGGCGGCGCTGTAGGCTTCCAGCGCCCATACTTCCATCTCTCCAAAGCGCTGTCCGCCGAACTGTGCCTTGCCGCCCAGAGGCTGCTGCGTGATAAGGGAGTAAGGGCCGGTGGAGCGTGCGTGGATCTTGTCCTCCACAAGGTGTATGAGTTTGAGCATGTAGATGTAGCCGACTGTTACCGGGTTGTCGAACGGTTCACCCGTGCGGCCGTCATACAGCACGGACTTGCCGAGGACCGGGGCGGCCGAGTTGAGCACGCGTCCCACGCGCAGGGCCTCGCTGTAGAGAGAGTCGAACGACTCATCGCCGAGGTCTAGTTGCTCGCCTGTCGCTTCCCGATATGTCTCCGTAAGGTCGTCCAGCCAGAGCCGCAGACCTATCTCGGCGGCGTAGTTGGCGTCCCGTTCGGTGTCGCTGAACGCACGGTCGGCGTCGTAGCCGCGTTCGGCGACCCAGGAACGCCCCTTTGCCCAGTCCGGCTCGTAGCCGTCCGAGGTCTCGAGGTCGCTGCCCAACGCTCCGGCGCGCTCCAAGAGCCATGCGCGGGCGAGGGCATTGCGGATGTCGCCGTCGGTTGCTCCGTCGAATACCGGCGTCGCTGCGCGGAAGCGCAGCTTGTGAGCGGCCAGACCGAGGTGCGTCTCCAACACCTGACCGAGGTTCATTCGGGAGGGCACACCGATGGGGTTGAGGATGATGTCCACGGGGGTGCCGTCTGGCAGGTAGGGCATGTCCTCCACTGGCATGATACGAGAGACGACACCCTTGTTGCCGTGGCGCCCGGCCATCTTGTCGCCCTCAGAAAGCGTGCGGGTCTGCGCGACCCAGACGCGAACAAGCTTGTTCACGCCGGGGGAGAGGTCGTCTCCGTTCTCCCTCGACATGACTTTCACGTCTATGACCTTGCCGCGTTCACCGTGCGGCACCCGCAGGGAGGTATCCTTCACGTCCCGCGCCTTCTCGCCGAAGATGGCGCGCAGGAGCTTCTCCTCCGCTGTGAGTTCGGTCTCCCCCTTGGGTGTTACCTTGCCGACAAGGATGTCGCCGGGTCCGACCTCGGCGCCGATGCGGATGATGCCCTCTTCGTCGAGGTTGTGGAGCGCATCCTCGCCCACACTAGGGATGTCCCGTGTTATCTCCCCGGGACCGAGCTTGGTATCTCGCGACTCGACCTCGTAGCGTTCGATGTGGATGGACGTGAACTTGGAGTCGCGCACGAGGTTCTCGGAGACGATGATGGCGTCCTCGAAGTTGTAGCCCTCCATCGCCATGAATGCGCAGAGCACGTTCTGGCCGAGTGCGAGGTCTCCTTCCTGAGTGGAAGAGCTGTCAGCGAGCGGGTTTCCCTCTGCCACGGCGTCGCCGACGGAGACGATGGCGCGCTGGGTGAGGCACGTGCCCTGGTTGGAACGGATGAACTTTCGCAGCACATGAGTGTGCTCCTTCTTGTCTTCATCCGTTATCACGACTACATCGCCGGTTACGGAGGTGACTACACCGGAGGCTTTGGCGAGCACCATCTGCCCTGAGTCGCGCGCGATGCGCTGCTCCATGCCCGTGCATACCAGCGGAGCGTCCGGCTTGATGAGCGGAACTGCCTGCCGCTGCATGTTGGAGCCCATCAACGCACGGTTGGCATCGTCATGCTCCAGGAACGGGATAAGGGCGGTGGAGACGCTGACAATCTGGATCGGCGCGACGTCCATGTAGTCGACGCGCTCAGGTGGCTCCATCAGGTAATCCTCGGACACCCGGCACTCAACACGGTCGCCGAGCAGTTGGAACTTTTCGTCCATTGGGGAGTTGGCCTGCGCAACGACGAACTTGTCTTCCTCGTCCGCGGGCAGGTAGACAATCTGGTCGGGGTCGGCGGACACGTACGGCTGCACGGCAATCATGCGCTCGTCGAGGGCGACGAGCTTCTTGGCAGCGTTCGCGGAAACGACGTGGTTCGTGCGTACGATGGCCTTGCCGTCATCGCCGGTCACCGTTTCGGTAACCGTGCGACCCTGGACGTCCGGGTCCTTGCTGGAAATGTCCTTGAGGACTCTCCTGTACGGCGTCTCGATGAATCCGTAGTCGTTAAGGCGTGCGTACGTGGCGAGTGAGCCAAGCAGGCCGATGTTCGGACCTTCCGGCGTCTCGATGGGGCAGATGCGCCCGTAGTGGGAGTAGTGAACGTCGCGCACGTCGAAACCCGCGCGCTCGCGTGAGAGTCCACCGGGGCCCAGCGCGGAGAGGCGGCGCTTGTGAGTGAGCTCTGCCAGCGGGTTCGTCTGGTCCATGAACTGGGAGAGCTGGGAGCCACCGAAGAACTCGCGCACCGCAGCGACAACCGGGCGGATGTTGATAAGCGCGCTGGGCGTCGCTTCGCCTTGATCCAGGATCGTCATGCGCTCCTTGACCACGCGCTCCATGCGGAGCAGACCGACGCGCAACTGGTTCATGATGAGCTCGCCCACCGCGCGGACGCGCCGGTTCCCCAGGTGGTCGATGTCGTCGGGGTTCGCCACGCCGTTGTTGATGCGAATCATCATCTTAATCATCTCGATGATGTCGTCCTTGGTGAGCGTGCGGCTTTCCTGCGGGACGTCCTTGCCGGTGCGGCGGTTCATCTTATAGCGCCCGACACGGCCCAAATCGTACCGGCGCGGGTTGAAGAAGAGGTTGTCCAGCAGCGTTCGTGCGCTCTCCGCGCTGGGAGGCTCGCCGGGACGGAGCCTGCGATAGACTTCCATCAATGCCTGCGCCTCGTTCTGCACTGCGGTGTCGCGCTCCAGAGTCGTGCGGATGTAGGGGTGCTCAGGGTCGTCGTCCACGTCGGCGAACATTTCGAGCAGGTTCGCGTCCTCAGCGAAGCCGATGGCGCGGAGGAATGTGGTAACGGGCAACTTGCGCTTGCGGTCTATCTTCACGGAGATGATGTCGCGCGGGCTGGTCTCGAACTCAAGCCACGCCCCGCGGTAGGGAATGAGCTTGGAGAAGGAGACGTTGCGTCCCGTGCTGGGGTCCTGCACCCGGGTGAAGTAGGCGCCCGGAGAGCGCACCAGTTGGCTCACCACGACGCGCTCGGCGCCGTTGATGACGAATGTGCCGGTGGAGGTCATCATCGGGATGTCGCCGAAGAATAGCGTCTGCTCCTTGACCTCGCCGGTCTCCTTCACTTCGAGCTCGACGGTTACGTAGAGTGGCGCCTCGTAGGTGACTTCCCTTGCGCGGCACTCTTCCTCCGAGTAGCGGGGCTCCCGGAACGAGTGCACGCCGAAACGCAGTTCGAACCGGTTGCCGGTGACGTCCTGGACGGGGTTAATCTCGTCCAGCACTTCACGGATACCGGTCGTCTTCAGGGCCCCGAAGGACTCGAGTTGGATATTGACGAGGTTAGAGGGCTCCAGCACCTGGTGCGTGCGTGCGTACGACTTCACAGGGTGCATAGGGGCGCGGTTTACACGGGGCATGAGCGACGTCATTGCTGGTTAGAACCTCCTCGCAGCGCGTAGTCTCCGAAATCCTAAGAGACACGGAAAAAGGCCTGGCGGATATGCAACGCCAGACCTCTATGGCAAGGCTTTAGGGGTGTCGGGGCTTTTGATGCTCAGGCGCGATGAACAGCATCTGGTACAGCCAAGCAACACTAGCAGACGTCAACAAACCTGTCAAGCGCTGCCTGCCGGACACGCCCTGCGAGACCGGGTCAGGAGCGGCTGCCCCTGGCGCTCGTCAGTTGAGCCGCTCAAAAATTGTCGAGACGCCCTGACCGCCGCCGACGCACATAGTCACGAGACCGAATTGGCCGTCCGTGCGCGTCAGTTCCTCCATGAGCTTCACGGTCATGATGGCGCCGGTGGCGCCCACCGGATGGCCGAGCGAGATACCGCTGCCGTGGACGTTCGTCCGCTCAATGTCCATGTCCAGTTCGCGCATCACGTAGAGCGCCTGTGCGGCGAATGCCTCGTTCAACTCAACGAGGTCCAGGTCGGCTATCGCCATCCCTGTCTTCTCCAGCACCTTGCGCGTGGACGGCACGGGACCGATCCCCATCACCGACGGGTCGACGCCGGAGACACCGCGTCCCACCCAGCGCAAGCGCGGCGTAAGCCCTTCAGCCTCCGCGCGCACCCGTGACATCACGACGACCGCGGCGGCCCCGTCGTTGATGCCGGCGGAGTTTCCGGCCGTTACGGTGCCGCCCTCCCTGAATACCGGGCGCAGCTTTGCCAGTCCTTCCAGCGTGGTGTCCGCGCGGGGATGCTCGTCCTGCGCGACGATGACGGGGTCTCCACGCCGCTGGGGGACGTTCACCGGTGCGATCTGCGCGTTGAAGTAGCCTTCCGCCTGGGCGTGGACTGCGCGCTGGTGGCTGCTCACGGCAAGCTCGTCCTGGGCCTCCCTGCTGACCTCGAAACGCTCGGCCACGTTCTCGGCGGTGACGCCCATATGGTAGTCGTAGATGGGGCAACTCAGGCCCAGCGTGAGGCCGTCCGTAACGGAGTAGTCGCCCATGCGTGGCCCCTCGAACCGGACGCCTCGCATGAGATAAGGCACGCGGCTCATGCTGTCCGCTCCGCCCGCGACGACCACCTCTGACTCGCCAGTAGCGATGGCCTGCACTGCGAGGTTGATGGCCTCCAGTCCGGATGAGCACGCCCGGTTCACGGTCATCGCCGGGATGTGGTCCGGAAGCCCTGCTTTCAGCATCGCGCGCCGTGCGGTATAGCCCGTTTCGTCTGCCTGCAGAACGTTGCCCATGATCACTTCGTCAACGTCTTCCGGGCTGATCCCCGCGCGCTCCACGGCTGCCCTGATGGCAACGGCTCCGAGATCAGACGCCAGGATGTCCTTGAACGCGCCTCCGAACCGCCCCACGGGCGTGCGTGCGCCGCTTACGATGACCACGTCTTGCATAGGTCCACTCCCCACTGGTACTGGGCCGGATTGTCCGTGCGCGGTTCGCCGTGTGTCAAACCGCCCGACGCTCAGTACTGAATCAGCGACACCACGTTCTGATCAGGCAGGCGCGCCCGGCCGTTCAGGGCCGTCAGTTCGATGAGGAGCACGATTCCGGTCACGTCGGCCCCAGCCTGTCGCACCAGCTCCACCGCTGCCGCCAGCGTGCCGCCAGTAGCCAACACGTCGTCCACGAGCAGCACGTTATCGCCCCGCCGCAGGCCGTCCTGGTGCAGCTCTATCGCCGCATCGCCGTACTCCAACTCGTACTGGGCGGAGAAAGTCTCATGCGGCAGCTTGCCCGCCTTCCGCAACGGAACAAATCCCGCTCCCAACTCCACTGCCAGCGGGGCGCCGAGCACGAAGCCACGGGCTTCTATGGCCGCGACGCGGTCCACGTGCTGCTGTCGGAACGGCGCGGCAAGGTCGTGCACCACTGCCCTGAGAGCGTCGGCGTCGCCCAGCATCGGTGTGATGTCGCGGAAGATGACGCCGGGCCGGGGGAAGTCCGGTATCGCCCTGATGAAGGTCTCGTAGTGTGCTGCCATGTTCGCTCCTGGCCGGCGCACGCCCTAACTGAACGGACTATAGCACTCGGCTTGGTTGGGGCGGTCAGTGTGCTGGTCCATCGCCCAGGCCGAGCGTTCGAACGTTACTGATGCTATAATCCCTTGGCGCTCCGGCGTAGCCGCGGGGAGAGTCGACCCCCTCGGACATCCCTTAGATCGACAGAAAGGCAGGTCTCATGGCACAGACACATTCAGACGCGCCCCGCGAGGTTGCGCCTCAGGGGGACGAGTCACTCAGCATGCGCGCGCTCCTGGAGGCAGGCGTCCACTTCGGTCATCAGACGCACAGGTGGAACCCCCGGATGCGGCGCTTTATTTTTGCCCAGCGTAACGGGATCCACATCGTGGATCTTCAGCAGACGATGGAACTGCTGGAACAGGCATGCACCTTCGCGACGGAAGTGGCTGCCTCTGGCAAGCGCATCCTGATGGTGGGCACCAAGAAGCAGGCGCAGGAGTCCGTGAAGGAAGAGGCTTTGCGCGCTGGGCAGTATTACATCAATCAGCGCTGGCTCGGCGGCACCATCACCAACTTCACCACCATCCAGACACGCATAGACCACCTGGTGGACTTGGAGGAGCGCAAGGCGCGCGGCGAGTTCAACCGCCTCCTCAAGAAGGAAGCCCTCAAACTGGACGCCAAGATTGAAAAGCTGAACCGCTACCTGGGCGGGATCAAGGACATGACCTCCCTGCCCGGTGCGCTCTTCATCGTGGACGTCGGCCGTGAGAACATCGCAGTCGCCGAGGCCCGCCGCGCAGGCATCCCCATCATCGCCCTCGTCGATACGGACTGCGACCCGGCCACCATAGATTGGCCCATCCCCGGCAACGACGATGCGATACGTTCTATCCGGCTCGTGTCCGGCCACATCGCCCGCTCTGCGCAGGCTGGTCACAACGAGTGGCTCTCGTCCCGCGGTGGCTACAGCCAGGTGGTGGACGAACCGGTAGAGACGGACTCTGTCCTGGAAGGCGAAGAGGAAGCTGTCGCCGGGGACGATGCCGGCGTTGCTGAGGATGAAGTCCCGGCAGCAGACGTCACGACAGAGGTAACGGAATCGTAATCCACTCCATCCATCAGCGAGGTAACACGTGCAGGTTTCGACCGAGATGATCCGCGAGCTCCGTGGGCGCACTGGGGCTGGCATCATGGACACCAAACGCGCGCTCGAAGCAACCGACGGCGACATAGACCAGGCGGAGCAGGCCCTCCGGGAGAATGGCCTTGCCAAGGCGGCCTCCAAGTCTGACCGCACGACTGCCGAAGGAATCATAGATGCCTATATCCATGCGGGCAGCCGCATCGGCGCGATGGTCGAACTCAACTGTGAGACCGATTTCGTGGGCAGGACGCCGGAGTTCCGCGAACTCGCCCACAACATCGCCATGCAGGTCGCTGCTATGGCGCCTCTCTACTTGGACGAGAGCGACCTCCCCGAAGACGAGCAGGGCAGGCCGGAGGAAGTCTGCCTCCTCAAACAGTCCTTCATCAAGGATCCAGGCAAGACCATCGACGACCTGATTATGGACGTGCGGGCCAAAGTGGGCGAGAACATCCGGGTCGGTCGCTTCACGCGGTTCGGGCTAGGGCAGTAGCGCGGAGACGTGCCCATGGCCGGACGTGCCACATACAGATCGGAAGAGCACAC
>JAPOOH010000483.1 GCA_026713505.1 Chloroflexota bacterium
CACGCGCACCGGGCATCCGCCGAAGGTGAGTGTGTGTTCGAACATCATCGAGTTGATGCCGGGGCCGAAGACCTGACGGTCGGGATCGATCGCCCGAATGTCGCGAGCAAGATCCTCACCTCGGTACCGCCCGTGCTTGAGAATCGAGACCAGGGCGGTGTCGAGACGAGTTGCCAACTGGCCGATGCTTTCCGAGCGTTCTACCCGAATACTCAGCGGCAAAATCGTCGACGCCATCGAAGGAGTGCGACGCATGTCGCGCCCCACCAGAGCGGCCATCGGTACCGAGACGACAACGTCGTGCTGTCCCGTGGTTCGTGCGATGTACGCGATCAGCGCAGCCATGGGGAGACGAGTTCGTCGAATCCCGGCGTCGGCCGCATAGCGATAGAGCTGTGCCGCGCGATCAGCGTCGAGCGTGAGCATCGCTGAGATCGGCGGCAGCGAATCATCCACCTGCCCATGCAGAATCCGCCTCGCTTCCGGTCCGGCTTCAACGCGCTCGGCCCAGTACTGACGGTCGGTCTGGAATCGCGGAGAGTTCCGGTAATCCAGATCGGCTGCAACCACGGCGTCGAGTGACCACTGCGGCGCGGCAGTCCCGAGATTCGGATCGTCGTATCGCTCGGCGACGTCGGCGACGATGAGCGAGATGCCGTACCCGTCGATCACGCTGTGGTGATAGCGCTGATACCAGATGACTCGGTCGTCAGCGGTCAGCAGAAGCACCTGGCGGAACAGCAGATCGTCCGGACCGAAGACCCGAGCCATGTCGGTGTCCATCCACGACTGCGCAGTCGAATCGGGATCCGCCTCGGCCCGAAGGTCGAGAATTTCCACGTCCCAGCGCGCATCCGGAATCGGCACCTGGATCAGCTGGTTGTCGGCATCGACCTCGAAGTGCACGAACAGCGCTTCGACGCGTCCGACGCTGGCCTCGATCGCCGCTGCCGCGCGCTCGATGTCGATCGTGCCGTCGACCTCGACGACAAGTCCGATGTTGTAGACCGGACTGCTCGGATCGACGTTCTGAGCAACCCACACCTCACGCTGAGCGGCCGTCGCCGGGAGCGCTGCGTCCAGATCGGCACCGCCCGATACCGCCGGGTGAGCTACCTGAGAGTGGTCAGACATCAAGAATCCGATCATCGTCGTTCATGCTCATCGAACGACGAACACCCTCGCAAGTTTAGGGTAGGCTACCCAGGAACGTGAAGGTGCGCTCCCGCCCTGGTCAGACCTGTTCCCACGGACCGAATTCGAGCAAAACGTCAATTGCCGTCTTACCGTCCTGCGGCCGAACGACATGTTCGAGGGCATAGACCCTCGATCCCTCCGCAGCGCGAGCGAGATCGGAAATACCGGGCAGAATGGTCGGTTCGGGTGGACCGCCCACACCACGATGGAAGTTCTCGATGGAATGCCCCAAATAGAGGACCCGTCCGCCGGGCGTCAGCCACTCCCCGACGCGCTTCAAGGTTGCGGCCAGATGGTCGACCTCGAGGTGAAGAAAGCTGACCAACACCAGGTCGACCAGCCCTTCCGGCTGCCACTCGGTCGCGTCGCCGACCTGCCAGTCGACAGCCTTGTCCCCGTCACTCGCCCGTGCCAGATCGATCGCCACCGACGAGTAGTCGACCGCAGTCACCGACCAACCTTGCCCAGCCATCCACCGCGCGTGACGGCCGTCGCCGCAGGCCAGATCGATCGCGGTGCCCGGTCTCAGATCGGAAATTCTTGTTGCGACGGTTCCCGCCGGGTCGACTCCCCATGGCTCCGTCACCGCTCGGTATCGCTCGTCCCAGTCGCGTGCGTCCATGATTGCTCTCCCATATCCGTTTCACCGTTTCAGATCGGACGGTGCCCCCAGCAGCATAGAGAACCCTCGAATGTGACAGATCGATACCCCTGGGGGTATACAGGTGACGGACAGGAATACCCCCACCCGTATCAGGAGTGAAGATGTCAGCGACCAGAACAGTCACCGCGGACCCACCCACCCGAGCCGACGGCATACTTGCGCGTCTCGGTCGATCGATGGCGACTCACACCCGCCTCGTCGTCGGCGTCTGGTTGATCGCGTTTATCGCACTCGGCGCCGCCGCACCCAGCGGCTTCCCCGCTCTCTGCGGCC
>JAPOOH010000291.1 GCA_026713505.1 Chloroflexota bacterium
GCCAGGATGGTGATGCCGCGCTGCCGCTCCTGCGGGTCCGAGACCATGATCAGGCCGTCTACCTCCTGGTCCGGCCGGAAGACGCGGCTGTAGCGCAGCATCGCGTCCACGAGGCTGGTCTTGACGTGGTCGACGTGGGCGACGATAGCGATGTTGCGGAGGTGGGACTGGGGTGTTTCCGTCATGTGCCGTCCAGTGCTGTACATACGTCGGCGCCCGCCGGAGCGGACGCCGATCGGTTACCGGGATTCCGTTCGACCTACAGGATACCGCACAGGGCGGACGTTAGTCTTGAGGTGCGGTGCCCTGTTCCCTTTCCTGGCGCTCGTATATCTCCTCTATCGCCACGTCGAGCTCGGCCCACTGCCGCTCCGTCGCTGACCGCAGCCGCATATTCTGGAACGCGCCCCAGACCGTCATCGCGGGCGGCACCAACAGGACGGAGTAGATGAGCGAGAACGCGATCGTGATCGCCGCCGTGATGCCGAACTGCTGCATCGCAGCCAGCGGAGCGGCCGCCATGACCCCGATCCCGATGGCCGTGGTCAGCGCGGAGCCCAGCAGCGCCGAACCCGTGGTCGAGAGCGTCCGGATCGCCGCTCGCTCCGGGTTGCGCAGGCGCGCAAACTCCTCGCGGTAGCGATGGATCATGTGGATGGTGTAGTCCACTCCAATGCCGATGGAGAGCGCCGTGATGATGGACGTGGTGATGGTATACGGGATGCCGAGCAACGCCATCGTGCCCAGCACAGAGATGAGGACGAGCACCGTCGGCACAACCGCGATGACCGCCAGCGCCGGCTGACGCAACGTCAACCAGAAGAAGATGGCGAGGACCAGGAGGGCCGCCGCGATAGTGGTGCCGATCGACTCGGTCTGCCGATCCCTGATCTCGTCGGTCACCACGAAGGAGATGATGCTGTCCGAAGTCACCGTGAGAGCGCCGTCGTCGCCGGGCCAGACCGCCTCCACTTCCTCCTGCAACCTCTTGGATGCGGCGGGATCGCCCGTGGAGGCCGGGAACTGGAGCAGTATCGTGTCGACTCCATCCCGGTTGTTCACCAGGCTGTGTCTCAGGGCCGGGTCACTCGCTTCGATCCGGTCGAGGAGTTGCTGCAAGAGCGCCGGGTCGAGGCGCACCCCCGCGGTGGCCCTCTGGAAGAGCGCTTCGAGAGCGGGGTCGTACTTGTCGCCGGGTTGCCCGCTGTCGTCGATCCAGTCCTCAATGAGCAATTCGTAAGACGTCTGGAGCGGTCCCGCTGCCGCGGTCGGGCGGCGGCGCTCGTCCAGGAAGACGTCCCTGAACTCGTGCAGGTTGAGGAGCGTGCGGGTCTCCGTGGCCTCCGCCCTCAGGAGCACGCTGGCGTTCTCCGTCGAGCCGCCGACGGCCGTGTCGAGGGTGCTCAGGTCCTCCAGTACGCTCCCGCCCCTGGGCAGGAGGTCACGGATGCTGAACTCCGAATGGAGCCCCCTGGCAGCGAACCCGAGCATGATCGTCAGCGCCAGAACACCGATGATGTAGGGGGCGGGCCTGCGGGTTACCTGCCTCCCCACCATCTCGGCCAGACGGTTGATGCCGGGCAGCGCGCTGGAGATCGGGCGGGCCGGCCGCAGCCTGCCGCGCGCCTCGCGCCGCCGGTCGATGATCGTCCGCCCGGCGGGTATCAGCGTCAGCATCACGATGAGGCTCATCCCGACGCCCAGCCCTCCGATGACGCCGAAGTCGCCAACGATCTCGACCGGCGAGAACAGGCCCACCAGCAGGCTGACGATCGTCGTAACCCCTGCCAGCAGCAGCGGGACGATGACGTTCCGCAGTCCCACGCGCGCCGCGCCCGCAACCGCCTCGCCGGCAACACGCTGCTCCCGGTAGTGCGAAACGGTCTGGATCGCGTAGTCCACCGTCAGGCCGATCACGATGATAGGCACCATCGCCGTGAGGGTATTCGGAGGCCCGACGATGCCCAGGCCTCCCGGCCCGAGCCAGCCCTCTATCCCCACGATCCACATCAGCGAAACGAAGAGGCCCACCAATGTGAGCACCAGGTCTGAGAGCGAGCGCATGAAGAGCACGATCAGCCCCGCAATGAGCAGCAGCGACAGACCGATCAGCGGCCCCATCCCCTCAGTGCCCTTCTTGTAGTCATCCTCGATCACGACGAATGACATGCTGCTCACACGCAGCGGCCCCTCGTCCCCGATCGCCAGCTCGTTGATCCTCCGCTCGGCGTCCACGACGCGCTCGTCGCCCGTGTCGTGCAGGCGGATGCTGCCGACCGCGATGGGCGTGCCGTCCGCATCGGTCCCGGTGAACGCGGCGAGCGTTTCCCCGATCCCCGGAACGTTATGCGCGGAGTCGATCTGCTCCTGCGTGACCGAATCGAAGCTGCCCACCTGAAGCGCTGCCTTCACCACCAGCGAGGGAGCGAAGAACGGAGCGGTCGACGCGAGCACCCCCGCTACATCCGGGTGGGTGGCGATGTCGTTAAGCAGGGCGTCCATCTGGGCGAGACCGGCGGGCGTCAGCGCATCGCCGCGGAAGAGAAGCGTGGCCACTCTGACCTCGCCGGAATCCCCGAAGAGTTCGTCGATCTCGGCCATCGCCTGAGCGACTGCGCTGTTCCGGGGGAGCGTCCCCTCGGTGTCCAGCGGAGGCTCGCGGCGCTCCGAGCCCATGCCCATCAGAATGGTGACCATGAGGAGGACGAGCAGCGTCAACCACGGACGCGCCGTAACCACCCGGCTCACGCTTCCGAGTATGTCGTGCATGCCGTCTCAGCCTCGCCTTCGGTCGGACAGGTAGCCAGAGCGTCGTCCAACCCGGAGAAGGGTACACAATGACCACGTTGTGATTCTATCCGTCTGCAGGGACGCGATGGGGCAACTACAGACTCGGCAGCGCCACGCGAACGTCGCCTGCTGAAGGATGGGGGACCTCCCTCCCGTCGTGCACCCGTGCCGCTATTGCCTCCTCCAACGCATCCACTGCACGCACGAGCGCATCGTCCGTGTCCTCTCCGAACGTCGTCAGTTACGACACCTTCGAGCGGCTCGTTGCATCCGCTGACGTGCTCATCGAGGATGAGTCCTCGCCGACGCTCGACCACGAAGCGCTCCACGCGATCAACCCCGGCCTGATCCACGCGCGCATCTCCGGCTTCGGCGCGAGCGGCCCCCGCGCGCACTGGAAGTCCTCGGACCTCGTCGCGCAGGCGTCGGGCAGCCTGATGTACCGCATGGGCTTCCCGGAGGACCCGCCGAACAGCATGGGCGAGGGCTTCGCGCACCACCAGAGCTCGGCGCACGCGGCAGGGGGCATACTCCTCGCGCTCGCGCGGCGCGACGCCACCGGCGAAGGCGGCTTCGTGGACGTGTCGCTGCAGGAGGGCATCGCGCTCATGCAGTACGACGTCATGCCGATGTACGTGACGCATAAGACGCTCATCAAGCGGGCGGGCCACGGACAGGGCTCCAGCGGCAAGCGTTACCGGCGCATCTGGGAGTGCAACCCCGGCCTCGTCCGATTCCAACTGCTTAGCCAGAGCTCCGACCGCGAGTGGCCCCTACTGCTGGACTGGCTCGAATCGCACGACCACGGCGAGGGCTTGCGGGATGAGCGCTCGCTCGCCCCGTCGGCCCGATCCGCCGGCCTCAACCAACTGGAGCCCGTGTTCGACCGCTTCTTCCGCACGCTGGACGCCCGCACGCTCATGCACGAGGCGCAGGACCGCGGCATCATGCTCATGGCATTCAACAGCGTCGGCGAACTCACCACCGACCCCCAGCTCGCCGACGAAGGCTTCTTCCGCACGATCGCCCTTCCTGCCTCGTCATTCCCGCCCCCTTCACCGTTATTCCCGC
>JAPOOH010000292.1 GCA_026713505.1 Chloroflexota bacterium
CGAGGGGCGAGGTGTTCTGCGTGGTGGCAAGGCGGAGGGAGGAGATGGGGAGGCGGGTGCTGCTGATGGATCCCTTCCGGGTGGTGCAGGATCACAAGAACAACGTGCCGGGTCTTCATCTTCCGTGGGTGAGGACGGAGAGCTTCAATCCGTTGGATTTTATCCGCGAGAACGAGCGAGACGCGGTGCAGGACATCTTCGTGTTGATGGACGCGTTGCTGACGCCTCCGCCGCCGCGTGCTGCGTCGAACGCGGAACACTTTTATCAGTCCGCGAGAGCCATCATCGGCGGGTATCTGGCCTGGGTGCGGTTCCGTGTGCGGCCGGACATGCGGAACCTGCAGACGGTTAACGACCTGTTGCAGATGTCGCCGCCGCAGCGCGAGCAGTTCGGACGGGACGTTCGCGCAATGGAGCCGTTTGCTGGCGGGTTGACGCTGGAGGCGGTGGAGCGCCAGGCGCAGGTGGGCAAGGAGGAGGGTGGCTCGAATTTTTCCACGATCGCCAATCAGCTGTCGTTCCTGCGGCTGACGGACATGGTCGAATCGACGTCGCGGTCGAGTTTCGATCCTTCGGTGCTGGCGGATGGAAACACGGATCTGTTCGTGGTGGTGCCGGAGTCGATGCTGAAGCACGTGAGGAGCTGGCTGAGGCTCTGGATCACGATTCCGAATGCGATCTCCATGCGCAGTCCGCTCAAGCGCGAGTTGCTGATCGTGATCGATGAGATGCCGAGGCTGGGTTACCTGCAGCCGGTGATGGACGGCTACAACATGGCGGCAGGCCGGGGTGTTCATTTCTGGAGCTTGGCGCAGTCGGTGTCGGCCCTGGTGGAGACGTGGGGCCGCGAGAGCACGAAGACGCTGATGCATCTGTCTGAAGTGGTGCAGTACCTCGGGATGTCGCGAATGGACGTCGAGGGCGCGGAGGAGGTGTCCCGGGCTCTGGGGACGGCCACCTTCGAGGCACAGAGCGAGAGCCAGTCGGGAACAATGTCGGAGGCGAGGCTGATCGGCGGGAAGACGCAGTCGCAGGCAGGGGAGACGCGTTCGCTGGTGCGTGAGGGGCTGGTGACGCGGGACGAGCTGATGACGCTGCCCGCCGACAAGCAGTTCGTGGTTGCGCGGCCGAGCGACATGCCGCGCGATCCTCTGGCACTGGAGCACACGCGTTATTGGGAGCATCGCCGCGTGCGGGGGTTGTGGGATCCGAATCCGTTGGTGCTGGCCAAGAACGGCTTGGGCTCGGCGAAGTCTGCGGGTGAGGTCGCCGCTGATGTGGCGGGGGATGCCCGTCGATGAGCGAGGACGGTGAGAGCAGAGAGGCGCGGGAGAAACGCCTTGAGAAGGCGATGGGGTTCAAGGCGCGTGAGGGCGATGAGAGCGAAGAGATGGCTCACGGGGCCGAGCAGGGGGCGGAGTTTTCGGTGCCGGCGGCACCAGGGGAGACCGGCGTGGTGGATGAAGGGGCGGACGTGAACGCTCGCGGGGCGGGAGCTGGTGAAGAAAACGGCGCGGAAGCAAAGCCCAGTTCTGCTGTTGAGGGCACGGTCCAGAGGGTGCTGAAGGAGCTCCACGGAGAGATGCGGGCGGTGAGGGACGCGGTCGGGGAGCAGGGAGAGGCTCTGAAAGGGATCGCGGAACGTAGCCAGGGCACCGGGGACATGATGGGCGCGTTTGAACGAGTTGCGGAGGAGGTAAGGGCATACACGGCGGACCGCAATCTGAGGAATGCGCTGTCGTCGGGTCCGCTTCGTTGGGCGGGGGTGGCGGCGCTCGCGGTGGGAGCGCCGGCATTGATCCTTGCGGGGGCGTTCGTGGGCCAGCGCTGGGAAGTTCTTCCGCTTGAAGACGCGACGGGAGGATGGCGCGGTCACGTCTGGGAATACTACGGCGGCGAGATCGTGGGGTGCGTGCAGAAGGCGTACAGGGACGGGTCCTCGTTCGAGTGCGTCGTGAACGTTAGGGACTCGGTCGATCGGGTGCGGCGGGCGGCAACGGGGCGTTGAAGCGTGAGGAGGGAGGACATGGGGCATGGCTGAGGGCGCGTGTCGGATGTGCGGTTGTACGGAAGAAAGTGCGTGTGTGGATGCCTGGGGCGACGCCTGCAGCTGGTCGGTCGTGGATCCGACGATCTGCACCTTCTGCGAGGAGGGTATCCCGTGCGAGTCGGGGGGTGGCGGCGAGGGGATGTCCTCGTTCGCCGGGTCCGACTCCCTGGGCTTGGTGAGGAGGGGGGAATGACGGAAATGCTGCCGATCTCGTCCCGCATCTGGGACATGAAATACCGCCTCAAGGATGCCGCGGGGAACCCGGTGGACGGCACGATCGAGGATACGTGGCAGAGGGTGGCCTATGCTCTGGCGTCGGTCGAAGAGGAGCCCGGGCGCTGGGAGCAGGCGTTCTACGAAGCCCTGGAAGGATTCAGGTTTCTCCCCGCCGGCCGCATTCTCGCCGGCGCCGGTGCGGAGCGGCAGGTGACGCTTTTCAACTGCTTCGTCATGGGGCGGATTGAGGACGACATGTCGTCGATCTTCGAGCACTTGAAGGAAGCCGCGCTCACCATGCAGCAGGGCGGCGGAATCGGCTACGACTTCTCGACGCTCCGGCCGAAGGGTGCAGTGGTAAAGGGTGTTGGTGCCGATGCGTCCGGCCCGCTTCCCTTCATGGACTGCTGGGACGCGATGTGCCGCACCATCATGAGCGCGGGCTTCCGCCGTGGCGCCATGATGGGCTGCCTGCGCTGCGACCATCCCGACATCG
>JAPOOH010000293.1 GCA_026713505.1 Chloroflexota bacterium
CAGAAGGGCTGGCGCGGCATTGAAGTCCACGGGCGCCCGAGGCGGCGCGTGTACACCGTGCTCGAGACCGACCAGGTGCTCGTCACCGCGCTCCTCCAGATACCCGGCGAGCCGGGCGTGCGCCACAGCCACGAGACCGGAGAACTCTCCTTCCGCTGGGGCGGCGACATGACGCCGTTCATCACCTGGCATCCGCCAGGCGAGTGGCACGGCGGCGTTGCCGAGGTGCGTGCGAGCAAGGCCCAGGAGGTCGCGGACGGCGTCGCGCTGCTGCGCTCTCAGCTGAAGACCGGAGCGGCGGAGGTCGAGTCCCTCCTCCGCATCGCCGAGACCTTGCAGGAGCAGATAGACGCGCTCCAGCACCAGGCCCGCAATGCCAAGGGGCCCGCCGGAGGTCCCGGTCTGCTCATTGACCTCCTGTTCCCGCCGTTCAAGACCACGATAGACGACCCCACCTACCCCGAGGTCCGCACTATCACCGGCCAGTGGTACGACTGAGCGTCACGTCCGAATGGTCGCATCCGTCCGAAGCATCCTTGCCCTGCGCCACCGCGTCTTCTACGGCTGGCGCATGGTCGCAGGCGCCTTCTGCAACCAGATCATGCAGTCGTCCCTGCTCTTCCTTTCGCAGGGCTTCTACCTCCTGCAGTTCGAGTCAACGTTCGGGTGGAGCCGGGGCGTCGTTTCCGGGGCATTCGGGTTGCTCCGCATCGAGACCGGCCTCCTGGGCCCGGTGCAGGGTTGGATGCTGGACCGGTTCGGCCCGCGCCTCCCCATGTACCTCGGCACATTGCTGTTCGGCTCCGGCTTCATCCTGCTCGGACTCATACAGGAGCTCTGGCACCTCTTCGTGGCGCTGACCGTCATCGCGATCGGCACGAGCTTCGCCAGCTTCCTCACCATTAACACGGCGATTGCCCACTGGTTCGTTCGCAAGCGCGCACGCGCCATGTCCGTCACATCCATCGGCTTTGCAAGCGGCGCCGTCGTGGCGCCCCTGATCGCCCTGTCCATCACCACGTTCGGGTGGCGGGAGACCGCCATCTTCTCCGGCATCCTCTCTTTCTGCATCGGCTTCCCCATCGCCCAGCTCTTCAGGCGCAGCCCCCAGGAGCTCGGCCTGAACCCGGACGGCGACAACGACGAGGACGCCGCGCGCCACGCAGCGGCCCGCCGGGCTGCGGGGACCGATTACGACTTCACGGTACGGGAAGCGATCCGCGACCGCTCATTCTGGCTCGTTTCCTCCGGGCACGGCCTCGCGCTGCTGGTCGTCGCCACCATACCCTTGCACCTGCCCGGACATCTGAAGGACAACGAGTGGGACCTCGTACAGGCCTCGCTCGTCTTCCCGGGCCTGATGGTCGCCCAGATCGTCGGGCAGGTCACCGGCGGCATCATGGGCGACCGCCATTCGAAGCGGATGCTCGCGGGCATCGCGATGCTCGGCCACGGCCTGGGCATTTGGATCCTCGCGCTCTCCACGAGCGTCCCGGCAGTGGTCGCCGCGATAGCCCTGCACGGCGGGGCGTGGGGGATGCGCGGGCCGCTGATGATGGCGCTGCGCGCGGACTACTTCGGGCTGCGGCAGCTCGGCAAGATCTCCGGGTGGTCGAACATCATCACGGCAGCCGGCAGCATCATCGGGCCCATCTACGCGGGCGCCATGTACAACGCCCGGGGGGACTACGCCTTTGCGTTCATCTCGCTGGGGACAGTCACCATCATCGGCTCGATGACGTTCTTCCTCGCCCGACGCCCCCCGCTCCCCGCCCGCGCCCGCGCAGCCCGGGCTGGCTGATCACCGGGCGATGCCGTTCGCAGCCTGCGCGTCGCCCTGCTCCGTCAGCCGCGACGCCACCGACGCGATGAGACTCCCCATCGCCGTCTCTGACCAGAACCAGCGCTGGAGGTCGTCGTCCCTGTCCTGCGGCCGCTGGGAGAAGCGCGCCTCCATGAAGAACGCCTTGAGGTCGTCGGAAGCGAGACGGACGAACCGCGCGGGGGGCACGTCCTCCGGCGCCAGGTCGACGAACGCGGTGTCGTCGCCGGACGCGAACGCCTGCATGGCGCGGACCAGGCCGCGGAACCGCCGTTGCGGCACCCCGCTCAGCCCCACCATCGTCCGGCCCTCGTGCTCGTCCACCCCGCGCTCCGAGTAGCCGCGGAGCGCCGTGACCTCCTCGGCGGCGGCGCCCAGGCGGTTCGCCGCGTGCAC
>JAPOOH010000294.1 GCA_026713505.1 Chloroflexota bacterium
GGGGGCGTGGCGGGGGAGGGGGCGTGCGAGCCCGCGGCCGCGCCGGGAGAGGTCGGGTTTGCGTTGGGGCGGCATCGCGGAGGAGCCGGTCTGCCCTGCGCCGAACGGCTCCTCCACCTCGTGAACCTCGGTGCGTTGCAGTCCGCGTATCTCCGTTGCGAACTTCTCCAGTGACGCGGCCGTGACCGCGAGCGCCGTCATGAAATTCGCATGCCGGTCCCGCTGCACGATCTGGTTGGACAGCGGCGCGTACGGGATGCCGAGCGCCTCGCATGCGTACGTCTCCACCTCGAGCGGAACGGTAGCGTGTGTGCCAACGACACCCGAAATCTTGCCGACCGACGCTTCCCGTGCGGCTCGCTCCAGGCGGCCCCTGTTGCGCCGCATCTCGTCCCACCACAGCGCGAGCTTCAGCCCGAACGTAGTTGGTTCCGCGTGTACGCCGTGCGTACGCCCCATGATGAGCGTGTGTTTGTGTTCAAGCGCCCGCTCCGAGATCGCCTCGATGAGCGCGTCAACGTCCGAGAGCAGGATCGCCGCCGAGTCGCGCAGCTGCAGCCCGGTCGCCGTATCCCACACGTCGTTGGATGTCAGGCCGTAGTGCACCCAACGCCCCTCCGGCCCCAGGCCGGACGTCACCGAGTAAAGGAACGCCGTGACGTCGTGCCGGGTCTGTTCGAACTTCTCGTCGAGTTTCGCCGCATCCCACGACGCCCCGCGGATGCGTTGCATGTCATCCGCCGGGACGACGCCGAGGCGGCTCCACGCCTCGCAGACGGCGATCTCGACCGCCAGCCAGCGGTCGTACTTGCCCTGGTCGGACCATATCTGCTTCATCGCCTCGCGGGCGTATCGGTCGATCATCGGACTGCCTGCATGTGCGCCTGGACGTACTCCAGTACGGGGAAGAAATCCGACAGTTCCCGGTAGGCGATGCCGCGCTCGCGGCAGATGCCCGCCAGCGGTTCGCGGGCGAAGACCGCGTCGGCGCGGGCCGCGGGGCAGGCGTCCGAGACGCCGTCGCCCGCGTAGACGACGTGCTCGCCGTCGCTGCGGCAGGATTCGAGCGCCTTGCACTTGCAGTTGCCCGGCCACCACGCGCACGACTCGTCAGCGAACGTGTACTCGTACGTCTTCGCGGCGGGGCCATGTGTCCGGACCGCGTGGGACTCCACGTTGACGCCGTTCGCGTCGAGCAGCGCTCGGACGTAGTAGTCGAGTCCGTGGCTCGTGACCGCGAGGCGGATGCCGTTCGCTGCGCAGTACGCCGCGAGCTCTGTGAATCCCGGCCTCAGTTGCGCGTTGGAGCGGACGTACGCCCTCTGTTCCTCGACGGTCGCCGTCATCTGGCGGAAAGAGATCTCCTGGTACTCGGCGAGTGATATCTCGCCGTCGGCGCGACGTTTGCTCACGTCACGCCAGTGGACGACTCCGGGTTGCGACACGTCCGGTTGGAAGCGCTCCAGCAACATCTGACCGACGTTCTGCACGGCGGCGGTGTCGTCGAAATCGCAGAGAATGATCATTCGGCGGGGCGTTGCAGGGGTCGTTCAGCGCTGGCGGAGCCGCTCGCGGTACTGCTCCACCGCATCTCGAATATTAGCATACTTGATGCCCAGCACCTCGGCCGCGAGCAGGGCCGCATTGCGCGCCCCCCACGCCCCGACGGCCACCGTCGCAACCGGTATGCCGGGGGGCATCTGCACGATGGAATAGAGCGCGTCGATGCCGCCGCCGAGTTCACTCGACGCGATCGGCACGCCGATGACGGGCAGGGTGGTGTGCGAGGCCACGACGCCCGGCAGCGCGGCAGCGCCTCCGGCGGCCGCGATGAACACCTCGACGCCTGTGGCCGGTGCGCTCTCCACGTATTCCTGCACCTTCTTCGGGTTCCGGTGCGCCGACGCGACGATGAGCTCAGTCTCGACGCCGAGGTCCGTGAGCGTCTTGAGCGTGTCTTCCATCACGGGCTGGTCTGTTGCACTTCCAACGATGATGCCTACCTGTGGCACGGGACTTCTCCTCCGAGTGGTTTGGGGACTGAGTCAGTAATCTATCACGCAGGACTTACCTGACCGCGAACGACGCGATGTCCATTCGGTAGTGCTTACCTTCGAATTCCACTTTATCCGCTGCCGCGTAGGCGCGAGCGCGAGCCTCGGCCATCGTTGCGCCGAGCCCTACCATCGTCATCGTGCGCGAGCCGCCCGTCGTGAACCCACCGCCCTTGGCAAGGGCAGTGCCCGCGTGGAAGACCGCCGCTTCCTGTTCAGCCTCTGCCAGCCCATCTATGCGCTTACCGGCCTCGTGACTGCCCGGGTACCCCATTGGGGCGAGGACGACTCCCGCAGCGCATCGGTCGCTCCAGCGCAGGTCGATTGAAGGCAACGAACCGTCAAGCGTCGCCTCGACCACGTCCAGCAGATCGTTCTCCATCCGCGGAAGGATGAGCTGCGCTTCCGGGTCGCCGAGGCGGGCATTGAATTCGATGATGAATGGTCCGCCCTCGGTCAGCATGAGTCCGCCGTAGAGCACGCCGGTGAATGGCGAGCCCTGGAGCGCCATCTCGCGGATGACCGGTTCGATGCATGTCTCGCGTATCTGCTGCTCCATGGCGGCGTTCCACCACGGCGGCGGGCTGTAGCCGCCCATCCCGCCCGTGTTCGGGCCCTCGTCGCCGTCGAAGACGCGCTTGTAGTCGCAGGCAGGCACAAGTGGAGACACGTACGACCCGTCCGTGAAGCAGAAGACGCTCAGCTCCTGCCCCACGAGGCACTGCTCGATGACGATTCGTTCGCCGGACACCCCGAATGCGCGTCCCACCATCGCAGCGTCGACGGCCTCGAGCGCCTCGTCGATGTCCTGCGCCACCACGACCCCCTTGCCTGCGGCCAGTCCGTCCGCCTTGATGACTATGGGGGCGCCTTGCGAGTGCACGTATGCTCGTGCGGCGTCTGGATCGTCGAAGACCGCGAACGTGGGGGTCGGCGCCCCGGCGTCTCGCATGATCTGGCGGGCGAACGATTTGCTGCCCTCGATGCGGGCTGCCGCCTGCGTTGGGCCGAAGATGCGCAGTCCTTCCCGCCGGAAGCGGTCCACGATGCCCAGGGTGAGGGGCAGTTCCGGACCGACGATGGTGAGATCGATGCTGAATTCGCGCGCCGCGGCAACGAGCGCATCGAAGTCGGTGACAGTTGCAGGGATGTTCGTGGCGATGGCTGCAGCGCCCGCGTTGCCTGGCGCCGCGAACAGTTCGAGGTTGCGCGGGCTCTGAGCGAGTTTCCAGAGGATCGCGTGCTCGCGTGCACCACTCCCGACGACGAGCACCCTCACGGGCGGTTCCTCGGCTGCCGGAGCATCACGACGGCGATGACGATGCAGACGACGCCGACGCCCATGGAGATGAAGACCGTTGGCACGTCCCACTCGCCGCCGATCCCCATCGCCAGCCCTCCCACGATGAACGTGAAGCCCAACGCGCCGAAAACGGTCCGCACCGCGCGCCTGAGATTGACGATGCCCATGGCGCCTACTCCCACTCGATAGTGCCGGGAGGCTTGCTCGTGATGTCGTAGACGACGCGGTTCACACTGGGAACCTCGTTGACGATGCGGTTGGATATCCGGGCGAGTGTCTCGTAGGGCAGGCGGGCCCAGTCTGCCGTCATCGCGTCCTCGCTCGTGACAGCGCGCAGCGCGACGACATGCTGGTAAGTGCGCAGATCGCCCATCACCCCAACCGTCCGCGTGTCCGTGAGGACGGCGAAGCTCTGCCACAGCTGGTCATAGAGGCCATCGCCTTTGATCTCATCCATCACGATCCAGTCTGCGGCCCGCAACGTTTCCAGTTTGTCGTACGTCACGTCGCCGATGATGCGGATGGCGAGGCCGGGGCCGGGGAACGGCTGGCGGTTGATCATCTCAGGCGGCAGTCCGAGCTCGGCGCCCACCAGCCGCACTTCGTCCTTGAACAGGTAGCGCAGCGGTTCCACGAGGTCCAGTTGCATCCGCTCCGGCAGCCCGCCCACGTTGTGGTGCGTCTTGATCTTGTGGGACGCGCTGTGTTCAGCCGTCTCGCTCTCGATCACGTCCGGGTAGAGCGTGCCCTGCGCAAGGAAGTCCACGGCTCCCATCGTGCGGGCTTCCTCTTCGAACACGTTGATGAACTCCGCGCCGATCGTCTTTCGCTTCTGCTCCGGGTCGGTCACTCCCGCAAGACCGGAGAGGAATCGCTCCGTGGCGTCGACGTAGACGAGGTTGAGGCCCAGGTTGCGCTCGAACACGGCGCGCACGCGCTCCGGTTCCTCGCGGCGCAGCAGGCCGTTGTTCACGAAGATGCACGTCAACTGGTCGCCGATGGCCTCGTGGACGAGACGCGCCGTGACCGCAGAGTCCACTCCGCCCGAGAGCGCGCAGATGACCCGGCCGTCTCCCACCTGGTCTCGGATGCGCTGGACGGTCTCTGCAACGAAGTTGCCCGGGGTCCACGAACCGGACACGCCGCAGACCCTGTAGGCGAAGTTACGGATGACCTCCGCGCCTTGCGGCGTATGGGCGACCTCCGGGTGGAATTGGATGCCATACATACCGGCGTCGTTCGCCATCGCCGCGATGGGCGAATTCTCCGTATACGCGATGGAGCGGAAGCCGGGAGGCATGGAACTGATCCTGTCGCCGTGGCTCATCCACACCGCCGTTTCGTCGTCCAGCCCGTCGAAGAGCGGGCTGGGGTCGTTCTTGTGAACGACGGCGAAGCCGTACTCGCGCTCCGTGGCCGGAACGACGCTGCCACCGAGCTGGTGTGCGAGCAGTTGCATGCCGTAGCAGATGCCCAGTACCGGCACGCCGCTTTCGAATATCCACGGCTGGGCGAGGGGGGCGGCGTCCTCGTAGACGGACGCCGGGCCGCCGGAGAGGATAATGCCCTTCAGATCGAGTCCATCGACGGCTGCGCGGGGCGCGGTCGGGGAGATGAGCTCGCAGTAGACGTTCTGCTCACGGACGCGGCGCGCGATGAGCCTGCTGTACTGCGAGCCGTAGTCGATGACCGCGATGCCCTCGGGCTTCAGGGGTTCGGATTCGCCGATGCTCCGGCGCGTGCCCGGTGCTTGCTCGCGCTCCTGCGCGATGCCCAGGTAGGTGGAGACTTCCACGTCGCCGCTCGTCGACACCCGGTGCGTCCCGTCGGTGAGCGGCGCTGGGGCGTTGTCGTTCGGCGAGTCCATGCGGTGCATCTCAATTTAGTATGCCGCTCCGCAACGGTCAACGCATAAGAAGCAGTTTGGTGACACGCGCCCCTTTCGCGGTCGCGAGGCGCCCGCGTACGCTGTCTCAAGCGCTGAGGCGCGTTACCCCGTCATCGCAGACGGCAGGTGCGCAGAAACAACCGGAAACGAGCAGGCATGCATGGTGAATGAGCAGCGGATGAACAGGAATGAGCAGGTGGGCTGCTCATGCGCAAGGCCGCATGCAGAGGTGAAACCAGCGCGATGAGCAGAAATGAACAGTGTCGTCCCCCGGAACATTCGCCTGCCCCCTCCGTTCGGCGGAAACAACGTGGGACGAGAATGCCCGGTGCTATACTCCCAAGCGTCTCCTCCCTAAGGACGGTCTCTCGATGCCCCTTGCCCCCGACAATCCCAACAACCGCTCCGTCGCGTCCATCCTCCTGCGCGAGGGCGGAGTGGTAGCGTTCCCCACGGACACGGTCTATGGACTTGGAGCGTCGGCGTTCAACCACGCCGCGGTTTCCATGGTGTTCGTCATCAAGAACCGCAGCAGGAACCAGGGCATCCCCGTGCTTATCGCCTCCGAATCGCAACTGCAGGAGGTCGCGTCGGAGGTGCCGGACAGCGCCTACGCCCTGGCGGAACGCTTCTGGCCGGGCGGGCTGACGCTCGTCGTCCCCCGCAACGAGAACATCCCTGCGCTCGTCGCCGGGTACGGCGACACCATAGCTGTCCGCCTGCCGGACCACCCGTGTCCGCAGACGCTCGTCCAGGCTCTTGGCAAGCCCATCACGGGCACGAGCGCGAACCGCCACAACGGGCCTGAACCGTCTAGCGCGACCGAAGTGCAGCGCCAGCTCGGTAATCGTCTCAGCATGATCCTGGACGGCGGCGAAAGCCCCGTGCCGGTGCCGTCCACCATCGTTGACACCACGCAGTACCCTCCGAAAGTGCTTCGACTCGGCAGTGTCTCGGTCGAACAGATGCAGGAGGTCTGCGAGATAGCAGAACCCGACGTGCCCGCCTGCTGAAGCCTTCCGATGCCTGACGCACCCTGGACACCCGACAGCCTGCGAGCGCACCAGCCGCCCATCGAAAGCGCGCTGCGTGCGAGCCTCGAGCTCCCGAAGGACCCCGCGCTGCCTCTCTACCGGATGATGCGTTACCAGCTGGGTTGGGTGGACGGCGCGGGCGAGGACCGCAACGCCGAGACATTCCGGTGGCTGGGCGCTATCTGTCTCGAGGCGTCGGCGTCCCTCGGCGGTCACCCGGAGCAGTGCGCCCCGATTGCGGCGGCGATCGAACTGCTGGGCGAATCCGCTGCCGTCCACGAGGAGATGCAGACGGCAACGCAGCAGCGGGCAGGGCAGGACGCGGTCTGGTGGGTGTGGGGACCGGCGCAAGCCATCAATGCGGGAGACGGGCTCTACGCGCTCGCCCGGCTCTCGATACTGGATACGCTCAGCGGCGATGCGGTAGCCCTGCTGCCGGCGACGCTCTCGGAGCTGGACACCGCCGCTCTGGAGTACTACCAGGGGCAGTACCACGACCTGCAACTCCAGGAGCGCGTCGACGTCACCGAACAGCAGTACATGCGGATGGCGCGCGGAAAGTACGGAGCGCTCCTCGGCGGGGCGATGGCGCTGGGCGCTGTCTCCGCGGGTGCGGACGAGGCCACGGTTGGAGCCTTCCGCGAGGCCGGCATCGAGATGGGCGTGGCGTCGCTCATCGCGAGCGAGGAACGCCTCTTCTGGGGCGAAGGCGAGGAGACCGGACGGGCGCTGAACAAGAGCAAGCTCTACCCGGTAGTCGCCGCTCTCCAGGATGGGACGCTCGCGCAGAAACGGGCGCTCGGCGGTTACTACTTCAAGCGCGTCATGGAGCGGGACGACCTCACCGGCATCCGAGCGGTGCTGGAAGAGGCTGGCGCACGAGAGCGAACGCGCGCTGCCAGGGATCGCGCGGCGCGGAGCGCGATCGTCGCGCTCGAACGGACCGACCTGACGCTGATTCAACTCGACGGCTGGGGAGAGATCCTCAACGCGCTTACTGGCGAGGCATGGGTATGAAGCGAATGCTCAGAGATTTCGACTGGCAGGGGAAGCGGGCGCTCGTCCGCGTCGACTTCAACGTGCCCTTCGAGCGAGGTACGACCCGTATCTCCGACGACGTGCGCATCCGCGAAGCCTTGCCGACCATCGAGTACCTGCGCGGGCAGGGCGCCTCGGTCGTCCTCTGCACCCACCTCGGACGTCCCGACGGCAAGCGGGTCCCTGAGATGGAACTCGGCCCCGTCGTGGAGCGGTTGGGCGAGCTGCTCGGCGCACCGGTCGGGTACGTGCACGACGCTCCCGGCGGCGAAGCGAAGGCAGCTGCCGGTGCGCTGGCCGCAGGCGACGTGCTGATGCTGGAAACCATCCGCTTCTGGCCGGGCGAGGAGACGAACGACGCCGATTTCGCCGCATCCCTTGCATCGATCGCCGACGCCTACGTGAACGACGCCTTCGGCACTGCGCACCGTGCGCACGCCTCGACGGAGGGCGTCGCGCGCCTGCTCCCGGCGATGGCCGGCCTGCTGATGGAGAAGGAGATAACCTTCCTCGGCGGGGTGCTGGAGAACCCGGTGCGCCCGCTCGCGGCCTTGCTGGGTGGAGCTAAGGTTAGCGACAAGCTTCAAGTGCTCGGACGCCTCGTCGGGCACGCGGACGAGCTCTTTGTCGGCGGCGGCATGGCCGGCACTTTCCTGAAAGCGCAGGGATACGAGATAGGGGTCTCGCTGGTGGAGGAGGACCTCGTCGGTTTCTGCACCGACACGATGGAGCGCGCCGCAGCCGCCTCGACACCCGTCACGCTGCCGGAGGACGTCGTCGTCGCGGAGCGCATCGAACCGGGCGTGCCCACGTCGGTCGTCGGCATCGGCGATATCCCGGCCAACGCGATGATCCTGGACATCGGCCCGCGCACGGCGGCGGATTATGCGCAGCGTCTCGCTGCGGTGGGCTCGGTCGTCTGGAACGGCCCGATGGGAGTGTTCGAGGTATCGCCGTTCAATGAGGGCACCCGCATCGTCGCCGAGGCCATCGCATCCGGCAACGTGGTCTCGGTCATCGGCGGCGGATCGACAGCCGAAGCGATCGCCCACCTGGGTCTGGCCGAGCAGATGTCGCACGTTTCGACGGGAGGTGGCGCGTCGCTAGAGTTCCTGGAGGGCAGAGAGTTGCCCGGCGTCGCCGCCCTTGACGACGTCTAAAGGGCGCACTGAGACGACCCTGAGGCGGCAGATACATCAGCATGAGGAGAAGACGTGCGAACGCCATTCGTAGCAGGCAACTGGAAGATGAACCCGCCCTCCGTGGCGGAGGCTGAGGCGCTCGCCTCCGCCCTCGTCGCAGAGATCGACGGCATCGACGGCGTGACGTGCGTCGTCTGCCCACCGTTCGTGGCACTGCCCGCGGTTGCGGGAGCACTCACGGGTTCCGCCATCGGTGTTGGCGCACAGAACGCGCACCCCGAGACCAAGGGAGCATTCACAGGCGAGGTCCCCCTTGGCATGCTGACCGGACTCTGCGGCTACGTCATCGTCGGCCACTCGGAGCGCCGTCAGCTCTTCGGTGAGACCGACGCATTCATCACTGCCAAGGTCGGCGCCGTGCTCGCCACGGGGCTCACGCCCATTCTTTGTGTCGGCGAGACTCTTGACGAACGCGACTCCCACAGGGCGGAGGCCGTGGTGCGGCGGCAGGTGTCGGCGGCACTGGCCGTCGTGGACGCCGGGCAGGCCGGAAGCGTCGTCATCGCCTACGAACCCGTCTGGGCCATCGGCACGGGCAGGGCGGCCACTCCGGACATCGCACAGGAGATGTGCGCTTTCGTACGCTCGGAAGCAGCCGCGTCGCTTGGCTCGAATGCCGCGGACGCCGTGCCTGTCCTCTACGGCGGGAGCGTGAACCCCGGCAACGTAGACTCTCTGGCCGCGCAGCCCGACATAGACGGCGCACTCGTGGGCGGGGCCAGCCTTGTCGCACCGGACTTCGCCGCCATCGTCAGGGCATTCTCCTCAACCTGATCATGGCCGCGCCGCGCGTGCTCTTCATTGTCGGCCCTACGGCGAGCGGCAAGACCGCGGCCTCGTTGGAGCTTTCGGCCCACGCTCGCATCGAAATCGTGAACTCGGACAGCCGCCAGGTCTACCGCGACATGTCCATCGGCACGGGCAAACCAACATCAGCCGAGCTTGCCTCCGTTCCTCACCACCTCATCGATGTCGCCACGCCCGACGAAGGTTACAACCTCACACGCTTCCTCTCCGAGGCGCGCGCCGCCATCGCGGACATCGCCTCCCGGGACACCGTACCCGTCGTGGTCGGCGGCACCGGCCAGTACGTCTGGGGGCTTGTTGAGGGTTGGCGCGCCCCGGCCGTACCGCCGAACCCCGAACTACGCGCCGAACTTGCGGAGGAAGCCCGCAGAAGCAGCCCCGAGGCACTGCACGGGCGGCTCCGCGCCGTCGACGTGAAGGCTGCCGATACGATCGACCCCCGGAACGTCCGGCGCGTCATCCGCGCACTGGAGGTCTGGTACGAGACCGGAGCGGCATTCTCCCGCCAGCGCCGGAAATCACCTCCGGGCTTCGAGCCTGTGCTGCTCGGCATCGCACCCGAACGCGCCGCGTTGCGCCAACGCGCCGACAACCGCGTGGACGCGATGTTGAACAACGGCTGGCCGGAAGAGGTGCGCCAACTGCTGGATGCCGGCTATAGCCCGGACCTGCCGTCGTTTTCCAGCGTCGGTTACCGCGAGGTCGCTTCGTACATGAATGGCGAGTTGACTGTTGAAGAGCCCGCCGAGCGGCTGAAGAAAGCAACGCATCGCCTGATACGGCGCCAGGCTGCATGGTTCAAGGCAGGCGACCCCCGCATTACGTGGAGCCCCGACGCCACGTCCCTCGCCGCAAGTGTGCTGGCGATGTGCTTCCCTTCGCGGAGCACGCCTTGACGGAGCAGGCTCGCTCATAGGAACCTAGCACCGCTCCCCCGCGTTGTGAGAGGGAGACTATTCAGAAGAGAGCAGGTGACATGGCAGGCTATCTCGACCCCAACGACCCCGTGGTGCAGGCGTTCGCGAAGCTCGGCACGACGCCCGTGAGCGACGCGATGGACAGGCTCGGCCTCGCAGGACAGTGCTTTGGCATCAAGCCCGTGGACCGTGAATTCACGCTTTGCGGACGCGCCCACACCGTCCGCAACGAACCGATGACCGCCGGACACAAGGGCGAGAGCGTTGGCGACTACATCGACGAGGTCGCACCCGGTGGCGTGGTCGTCATCGATAACGGCGGGCGCCTCGACGCCACGGTCTGGGGAGACATCCTCACCATCATGGCCGACCGCAACAACCTCGGCGGCACCGTTATCCACGGCGTCTGCCGCGACTCCAACCGTGCGCTCAAGCTGAACTATCCCATCTTCTCCCGCGGCACCTACATGCGCACCGGCAAGGACCGCGTCCGCGCCGACGCCTACCAGGAGCCCGTTTCGCTCGGCGAAGTCCGTGTGCTGCCCGGTGACCTGCTGCTCGGCGACGGTGACGGCGTACTCGTCATCGCGCAGGAGCATGAGCAGGACGTGCTGAAGGCCGCGCAGGAGATCGACGAGGCCGAGGAGCGTATCCGCAACGAGATCGCGCTCGGCGGACGCCTCGACGCAGCCCGAGAGAAGTTCCGCTACCACCAGCTGCAGAGCAGGGTGTAGCAACAGACAACGCTTTCCAGGCGTCATTCCCGCGGAGGCGGGAATGACGAGGCACAGGAGGTGGTGAGCGATGCAGACTTCCATCCCATGCGTGTTCATGCGCGGCGGCACGTCGCGGGGGCCCTACTTCCTCGCGTCAGACCTGCCCAGCGACCCTGAAACACGCGACAAGGTGTTGCTGGCGGTCATGGGCTCGCCCGACGACCGCCAGATAGACGGCCTCGGCGGCGCGGACCCGCTCACGAGCAAGGTCGCCATCGTCAGCCCCGCGACACGCGAGGACTGTGACGTCGACTACCTGTTCGCGCAGGTCGTTGTGAACGAGGCGGTCGTGGACGTGAGCCCCAACTGCGGGAACATGCTCGCGGGCATCGGGCCTTTCGCCATCGAGCACGGCCTCATCCCCGCAGCGGATGGCGAGACCGAGGTGCGCATCCACATGGTCAACTCCGGCGACAGGGCCATCGCCCGCATCATGACGCCGGGCGGGCAGGTGGAATACCAGGGCGCCGCGCGCATCGACGGCGTCCCCGGCACCTCCGCTCCCATCATGATCGACGTCGAGGACACGGCGGGCTCGTTCTGCGGAGCGCTCTTCCCGACGGGCAACCGCGTCGACGTGATCGACGGCATCGAGTGCTCCCTCATGGACAACGGCATGCCCGTCGTCGCGATGCGCGCAGCGGACCTCGGGCGCACCGGCTACGAGACACGCGACGAACTGAACGCGGACACCGAGCTGAAGGAGCGCATCGAGAGCATCCGCCTGCAGGCGGGGTACCTGATGAACCTCGGCGACGTGACCGACAACGTCGTCCCCAAGATGTTCCTGCTCGCCCCGCCGGTCAAGGGGGGAGCCCTCTGCACACGCTCGTACATCCCCAAAGTGGCGCACGCTTCTATCGGCGTGCTCGCCGCGGTGACGGTCGCGACCGCCGCCGTCTTCCCCGGCACCACCGCCTACGACTACGCGGTCAGGCCGGAAGGCAGCCGCAAGATGCTGGAGCTGGAGCACCCGACCGGCGACTTCGCAGTTGAATTGCAGGTGGGGGGCACGGCAGAGGAGCCGTTCATCGAGCGAGCCGCACTGCTGCGGACGGCCCGTAAACTGATGGAGGGTGAGGTCTACATCCCGGCTGCAATCTGGGCGGGGAAGGGCGAATTCGCGGAGGCAGCCGCACGATGACAGAGCGCGAGATACGCATGATCCCCGGACCTGACCCCAACCCCAAAAAGCCGGACCTGCAGCTGCCGCCGAACGCGTGCGACGCGCACTGCCACATCTTCGGCCCCGGCGACGTCTTCCCCTACCATCCCAACCGGTCATACACGCCACCCGACGCATCGAAGGAAACGTTGAAGGCGCTCCACGACCACCTGGGCTTAGCCCGCGCTGTCATCGTCCACGCGAGCTGCCACGGTGTGTACATGGACGCAACGCTCGACGCCATCGCGTGGTCGGACGGGGCCTATCGGGGCACCAGCATCGTCGACGCGGACATCACCGACGCGGAGCTGCGCCGCTACCACGAGGGCGGCATCCGCGCCGTGCGCTTCAACTTTGTACGGCACCTGGAGAGCGTACCGGAGCCGGAGGTCGTGAAGCGCATGGCGGAGCGCATCGCGCCGATGGGCTGGCACCTCGTCGTCCACCTGGACGCCGAGGACATCCTGGAACTCTCGCCGCTGCTGCTCGGGCTGCCCGTGCCGTTCGCGATCGACCACATGGCGCGGGTGAAGGCGAGCGACGGACTGGAGCAGGCACCGTTTCAGGAGCTGCTACGCCTGATGGAGCGTCCGAATGCTTGGGTGAAGATCTGCGGCGGCGAGCGCGTGTCGACCGACGGCCCGCCCTTCACCGACTCGGTGCCATTCGCGCAGGCGCTCATCGCCGCCGCTCCGGACCGGGTGCTCTGGGGCACCGACTTTCCGCACCCGAACGTGCGTCACATGCCGAACGACGGGCATCTCGTCGATCTGTTCGGCATGTACACGGACGACCCCGCCATCCAGAAGCAGATCCTCGTGGACAACCCTGACACGCTCTACTTCAACGTGGACTGACACGCGCTGGCAGAGCGAACGCCGCAGAGGCCTTACAATGGGACGGGAGGCCTTCGATGCCGCTCGCGTCTGCAGCCCGTCTCAGATTACGTCCAACCTTCCCCGGTTGGTTGAGAGTCATCTGGCTCGCAACAAGCGCTCTGTTCATAGCCGTCGGCATGGCTGGCACAGCGCTGGCGCAGGTCCTGCCGCGTGAGGCGCACGTCGTCGAGGTGGACGGCATCATCAGCCCCATCACGGACCGCTACATCACGCGATCTCTTGAAGGAGCTGAGCGCAGCGGCGCCGAGGCGGTCGTCATCACCCTCGACACACCCGGTGGGCTGCTGAGCGCGACCCGCGACATCACCGAGGCACTCCTCTCCGCTCCCGTACCCGTGATCGTCTACGTTTCGCCACAGGGCGCCCACGCCGCGTCGGCGGGTACGTTCATCACCGCCGCCGGGCACATCGCGGCGATGGCGCCCGGTACGAACATCGGCGCGGCGAGCCCGGTCAGCGGGCAGGGCCAGGACCTCGACGAGACCCTCAAGGACAAGGTGTTCGAGGACACAGCAGCCATGATCCGTGCCATCGCCGAAACCCGCGGCAGGCCGTCCGAACCCTTGGAAGCGACGGTGCTGGAGGCGAAGTCGTACACCGCTGAGGAGGCGATGGAACTTGGCATCGTGGATGTCATCGCAGTCAACGTCAACGACCTGTTGAAGCAGGTGGACGGGCGTGCCGTTGTCATCGTCACAGCGGACGGCGAACGGAGCGTGACGCTGCACACGGCTGATGCGCCGGTGCGCAACATCCGCATGGGCCTGTTCGACCGGATCCTCTCGTACATCGCTGATCCGAACGTCTCGTTCCTGCTCATCTCGCTCGGCGGACTTGGTCTGTTCGTCGAGTTCTGGAACCCCGGCCTCATCTTTCCCGGCGTGGCTGGTCTCGTCGCACTCGTGCTTGGGCTCGCCGCGTTGGGAAGCCTGCCGGGCAATTGGGCCGGTGCCGCGCTGATCCTGCTGGCGTTCGTGTTGTTCAGTGTCGAGTTCAACATAGACGGCTTCGGCGTGTTCGGTGCGCTGGGTGTCGCGTCCATCGTGCTGGGCGGTATCCTGCTCTTCTCGCACTTCGGCACGCCATCGCCGGTCCTGCCGGACATACGCGTGAGTTGGTGGGCCATCACACCGGTCGCGACTGCGATGGGCATCGGCGTGCTGCTCTTCTCGCGAGAAGTGGGACGCGTGCGCCGCGAGCAGTTCAGGCGGGGCACTCCGGAACCCATCATCGTAGGGATGACTGGTATGGTATCGGCGGCGCTCGCACCGGAAGGGAAGGTGCGCGTGCGCGGCGAGACATGGAACGCCCGCGCGGTGGACGGTTCGCACATAGCGCGCGGAGCGTCAGTCCTTGTACGAGCGGAGCACGGCGCGCTGCTGGAAGTGGAACGAGCGAAGCCAGGACAGGCAGAGGAATCACAGAAGGAGTAAGCGCATGGCTAACTGGGGTCTGAATGTCATCAAGCAGTATCAGCGGCTCGTAGTGTTCACGTTCGGTTCGTACACAGGCACGCGCGGGCCGGGTATCCGGTGGCTCTGGCCGTTCGTCAACAACGGCTCGAGCACAGCAGACCTGCGGGAGGTCCCCGTCCCGATCCCACGGCAGACGAGCATCACCCGGGACAACGCGCCCATTGACATCGACTTCTTCGTCTACATGCGCGTCATCGAGGACAGACCGCAGGACACGATCCTGAACGTGAGCGACTTCGAAGCAGCCGCGCAGGCGCTCTCGATGACGACGCTCCGCGCGGTCGTCGGCGAGATGGACCTGGACGACGTGCTCTCCAAGCGTGAGCGCATCAACTCCCAGCTCCAGGTGAAACTGGACGAGGTTACCGCCAACTGGGGCGTTAAGGTGACGCGTGTCGAGATCAAGGAGGTCGAACCACCGCGCGACGTGCAGGATGCGATGAACCGCCAGTTGTCCGCAGAACGCACGCGTCGCGCCGCCGTCACCGAAGCGGAGGGCGAACGCGATGCAGAGATCAACCGCGCGGAGGGCGAACGCCAGGCCGCAGTGCTCCGTGCAGAAGGCGCCAAGCAGGCGGCGATCCTCGAAGCGCAGGGCGACCGAGAGGCCGCCATCCTGCGGGCCGAGGGCTTCAGCCTGGGCATGGAACGCATCAACCAGGTAGCGATGCAGGCCGACCCCCGCACGATGAGCCTGCAGTATTTCGACACGCTGAAAGACATCGGCGGCAGTCCGTCCACCAAGTGGATCTTCCCGATGGAGTTTACTTCCATGTTGCAGCCGTTCCTCCAAGGCGCGCAGGCCGCCACATCAAGCAACAGCGAGGACTAGTGCGGGCGGCTCTGCAGAAGAGAACAACGGCGGCTATCCTCGCGGTGGCCGCCGTCCTCCTCGCTGTCTCCTGCGGGGCTGAGCCGACCTCCACGCCCACACCAGGCATCACTGCAGAGGACGTGCGAGACCGTTCAGCCGAAGCACTGCGCTCCCTCTCCACCGTTCATTTCCTCGTGACGCACGAGGAGGGCGGTACGGACATCGGCTTCTCAAACACACTCACCGAGGCGGAAGGCGACGGGCTCTTCCCCGACAAGGCGCGTTTCGTGGCAACAGCCACCAGCGCCCTTTTCGGCAACGCCACGCTGGAACTGGACATCGTGCAGTACGGGGAAGCAACGTACCTGCGTGACCGTATCAGCATGGTCTGGCAGAACCTCCCGCCGGGAACGCTCGCCCTCAACCTGGCCAACATCAACGGCAGCATCGCGGACGCGCTCTCATCGCTGGATGAACTCGCTCTCACGGACGGTGGCTCGGTAGACGGTGCCTCCGTGCACCTGCTCACCGGTGTCGCAGACGCTGTGTCGATGCGGGGCCTGGTGCCCGGCGCTCCGGAGGGCGAGGTGCTCCAGATGGAGGTCTGGGCCGGACGCGACGACTACCAAGTGCGAAAGGTGCGCCTGACAGGCAAGCTGCTTCAGGACGACCCACCGGACATCACCCGCATACTGGAACTCTCGCGGTTCAACGAACCCGTCACCATAGAGCCCCCGGCGTAGGCAATGGCATGACCTCCCGGGGGTCCCCCGACCGCTCATGGCTCCGGCTCCCACCATCCGCCACGCTGGCGGTGGTCTGTGCGGGCGTGTTTCTCGCCTCACTCGACCAGACTTCGGTTGTCACCGCGCTCCCGCCCATCATGGTCGACCTCGGGGTGAGCATCGACCGCCTGAACGACCTCGCGTGGGTGGTGACCGCATACCTGCTCGGGTTCACGGTCGCCATGCCATTGCTGGGGCGGGCAGGGGACGTGTATGGCTATCGCAGGCTCTACCTGGGTGCGATGCTGCTCTTCGGTGTGGGCTCTGCCGCGGTTGCGCTCTCCTCGAGCCTTGGCTGGCTCGTAGCGGCGCGCGTCGTTCAGGCGGTTGGTGGGGGAGCGCTCGTTCCGGCGGCCATAGCGCTTGCAGGTGAGGGGCTCCCTCCCGCGCGTCGCGCCATCGTATTCGGCATCGTCGGCGCTGCGGCGGAGGCGGGCGGCGTGCTTGGCCCCCTCTACGGCGGACTGATAGTCGATTGGCTTGGGTGGCGCTGGGTGTTCTGGAGCAACCTGCCCATTGTGGGCGTGCTGGCAGTCGCCCTTCTGGGCATGCCGGAGGTGGGGCGTTCGGGCGGACGGCTGGACCTCACGGGCGGCATATTGCTCGCAGGTGGGCTGTCGTTACTCACTGGGGGACTAGCGCAGCGTTCGCTGTTCGGCGGAGGTTCGGTGCTGCCGTACGTCCTTATCGGCGGAGGCGTACTGCTGCTGGTCGCTCTGCCATTTGCTGAGCGGCGTGCCCTCGCGCCGATCGTGAGCATGGCCCTCTTCCGCGCGCGGAGCTTCGCCGCAGCGATGAGCGCGCAACTGCTCGCGGGCGCTGCGCTGGTGCTCATCCTTGTCACCGTTCCCCTGATGACGGACACGGTGCTCGGAAAGCCGCCGCTGGAAGGCGGCCTGCGGCTGATGCGTTTCACCGGTGCGATACCGGTCGGCGCGCTGCTCGGCGGCTATGCGGCATCGCGTATAGGCGTCCGTGCTCCGGCGCTCGTGGGGCTTGCGCTCGCGGCGGTCTGCTTCGCGCTGCTCACCACATGGGACGAGACCATTGCGGAGCCGCGCCTCACGTGGCACCTGGCCATCGGCGGCCTGGGCTTCGGTCTGCTCATCGCGCCGTTCACCGTCGCCGCGGTCGAGGCCGCGGGCATCGAGTACCGGGCGACCGCCGCTGCCTGGATAACGGCGTCCCGCATGTTCGGGATGACGGTGGGACTCGCGGCCATGTCCGCGCTCGGTGTGGATTACCTGCAGTCGTTGGCAGGCGGCCTGCCGGTACCGATACAACTTCCCGGTGAGAGCGCCGCCGTGTTCGGCGAACGCGTCTCGGTATACGAGGAGGGCATCTCCGGCGCGTCGTTCGACGTATTCCGCCTCTTCTTCCGGTCCGGGTTGGTGCTCGTTGCGCTTGCTGCCTTGCCGTCGCTGTGGATGCGTGGTGCCCGGCGCAGCTAGTGCCCGGTGCACAGCGTCTGCCAGAGGAACCCGTCCTGCCTGAGCAGCCGTGCCGAGCCTGACGGCCCCCACGTGCCCTGACCGTAGGATTCGAGTTCGGCAGCCTCAGGGGACTCCCAGCACCTCAGGAGCGGGTCAATGATGTTCCACGCCTCTTCGATCTGGTCGGCACGGATGAAGAGGCCCGCGTCGCCTTCCATCGCATCTTCCAGCAGGCGCTCGTACGCCTCCGGCAGTTCCTGGCCGAAGCGGAGTTCGTCCTTGTAATGGAAATTCAGGTCCACCGGATGGGTGATGAACCCGGCGTCCACGGCCTTACTGTCTATCTGGAGGTGGACCCCTTCGTCCGGCTGAACGCAGATGGAGAGGATGTTGGGCGCGAATCCGCTTCCTCCGAGGCGTTCGAACATCGAAAGGGGCGGGCTCTTGAACTGAATGATGATCTCTGAGACCTTGGCCTCCATCGCCTTGCCGGACCTGAGGTAGAAGGGAACGCCCTGCCAGCGCCAGTTGTCCACGTAGAGGCGCAAGGCCGCGTACGTCGGCGTCACTGACCCCGGCGCCACGCCCGATTCGTCGCGATACCCCTCGTACTGTGCGCGTACGGCATGCTCGCGGAATTCCTCCGGGCTCCACCGGCGCACCGCTCGCAGCAGGTCTCCCTTGCGGTCACGTACCGATTCAGGGTTCAGGGAGTCGGGAGGTTCCATCGCTACGAGGCACATCAACTGCATGAGATGGTTCTGGATCATGTCGCGCACAACGCCGGATGCGTCGTAGTAACCCGCGCGCCCCTCGACGTCCACGGCCTCAGACACCGTCACCTGCACGTTGTCGACATAGTTGCGGTTCCAGAGCGGTTCGAAGATGGCGTTGCCGAATCGCAGCACCAACAGGTTCTGCACGGTCTCCTTGCCGAGGTAGTGGTCTATGCGATAGGTCTGGTCCTCCCGGAAGACGTTGTGGAGTGCCCGGTTCAGCTCTCGAGCCGACTGTTCATCCTTGCCGAACGGTTTTTCAATGATCACTCGGCACCAGCCACTCTCCTCTATCGTCAACCCGGCGTTTCGCAGCCCTTCTGCGGCAGTCCGGTGCAGGCTGGGGGCGATGGCGAAGTAGAAGAGACGGTTGGCTCCGTCCGTACCCTCGATCGCCGAGAGTTTGCGCCTCAACTCTTCGAACGACGCCGCATCTCCCAGGTCGCCGGTGACGTAGTGGAGGCAGTGCGCGAATTCCGCCCATTCCTCTGGTGACGTGTCCAGTCCGCCGAGGTCGTGCGAACCCTCACACAGCAGTTCCCGGTAGGAATCGTCGTCGTGTCGCGCGCGGGCGAACCCCACGATGTTCACGACGTCGGCGCGCCGTCGTTTACGGCGCAGGGTGTAGAGCGCCGGAATGAGCTTCCGTTGGGCGAGGTCGCCGGTGCCGCCGAAGATGACGATGCTGGTGCTTGCCATAGCGCCGGTTCACAGGCTGCCCAGCAGGCGAAGGACCGCCGCTTCCGCGTCGTTGCCGAGGTTGAGCCGCACCACGCGGCGTCCGGCCTGCTTGAGCGCCTCGTAGTCGCCGATGGCCTGAGCCGCCGCAAGTGTTCCGAAGCCGAAGCGGTCCCCGGGAATCGGAATGTCCGAGCGCACGTCGGCTGCCACCTGGAGGAAGAGCCCCGAGTTGGGCCCTCCCTTGTGCAGTTGACCTGTGGAGTGCAGGAAGCGCGGGCCGTAGCCGAGCGTGGTTGCGATGTGATGCCTGCGCATGGCGTACTGGCGGAGCATGTTCATGGCGTTGGTGACGCCGTCCGTCTCCTCTACGTAGGCCATGATGGACAGATAGTCCCCTTGCGTCGCCTGCTCGAGCAGGCCGGTGAAGGAACCGTCCGCCGCGTCTGGCAGCGCGCCTTCATTCACGTACGTCTCCAGGACCCGGCTGGTCACGTCCTTCGCCTGTTGCACGTTCGGTTGATCGAACGGATGGATTGTCAGCATGTGTCCTGCTACAGCGGTCGCCATCTCCCAGCGGAAGAATTCAGCGCCGATGTCGTACACGTCTTCCATCTCCAGCGTCACGACGGGATGTCCGATGTCCCTCAAACGCTCGAGTGCCACGTCCGCTGCTGCGTTGTCGCCGCCTGACAGCCGCACGTGCACGAAGAAGCGGTCCTCGCCATACGCATCGGGTTCGAGCAGCGGTTCGTTGACGACGGGGACGATGCCCCTGCCGTCCTTGCCGGTGCTCTCGGCGATGAGTTGCTCAACCCAGAGTCCGAAGCTGGCAACCTCCGGTGACGCGGTAAGCGTCAGTTTGTCACGCCCTCCGGCCGCGAGTGCGCCGAGGGCCGCACCCAGCCAGCCGCCGGGATTATTCCGAACGCCAGGGCCGGCTTCGCAGCGCGCCGCCATATCCGAGATTCGGTCCAGCAGCTTTCCACAGTCCATGCCACAGAGCGCAGCCGGCACCAAACCAAAGAATGAGCCGACGGAGTAACGTCCGCCGAGGTCCGGCGGGTTCTCGAACACACGTCTGAAGCCGTCTGCCGTACCGAGCGCCGCGAGCGAGGTGCCCGCGTCCGTTATCGCAATGAACTGTCGGCCTGTGCGCTCCGCTCCTACGGCACTCTCTACGATGTGCCGGAAGTGCTTGTAGAAAGAGTTTGGCTCTATCGTACCGCCGGACTTCGACGAAACAATGAAGAGCGTACGAGCGGGGTCGATGGAGCGCGTCACGGTGCCCACTCGAGCCGGAACGGTAGAGTCGAGCACGGTGAGGGCAGGGAAGCCCTGCGCGCTGCCGATGCACTGCCGCAGCACTTCCGGCCCCAGGCTGCTGCCGCCCATACCCAGCAGCACCACGTCGCGGATGCCGTCGTTCCGCACCTCGTCCGCGAACGAGCGAAGCTCGCCGACGTGCTCCGTCATGTCGCGGGAGATCGTGAGCCAGCCCAGGCGGTCCGTGATCTCTGTGGGGTCGTCTTTCCAAACGGTGTGGTCCTTGTCCCAGATGCGCGCGATGACATTGTCGCGGGCGAGCTGCGTCAGTGCGGCAGTGATGCTCTTCTGGTGCGGTCCGAGGGGGGACGTTGGGGGTTGCGTTCGTTGTGTCATGACTGGTTCTGTATTCCGGGTTCCTCTTCGAGAGCGGGCGCAGTATAGAGCAATACGACTGGAGGCTACGCCCCAGCACGTACGAGCGATGCTGCATCTTCTGCTACCCGCTCCGCCGTAAGGCCGTATCCCTGGTATATCCGCTGGTACGGCGCCGACGCACCGAACATGTCTACTCCTATCGAAAGCCCGTTTGTTCCCACGTATCGCTCCCAGCCGAGCGTTCGCCCCGCTTCGACCGACACACGCGCTGTGATGGCCGGAGGCAGCACGGCGTCGCGGTACTCCTTCGGTTGAGCGTCGAAAAGCTCCCATGACGGCATGGATACGACCCGCGCGGCGATGCTCTCCTCGGCGAGCGCCTTGCCCGCGTCGAGCGCGATCTGCAACTCCGAGCCCGTGCCGATGATGATGACCTCCGGGTTTGCGGAGGATTCCCACAGCACGTAGGCCCCTCGCAGTACGCCCTCCGCCGAGGGGTAGACGTTCCTGTCCAGTACCGGAAGTCCCTGCCGCGTGAATACCAGCACCGTGGGGCCCGTTGTTCGCTCGATGGCGGCGCGCCACGCTACTGCGGTTTCGGTTGCCTCTGCCGGACGCAGAACGACCATGTTCGGCACGCTGCGCAGGCCGATGAGTTGCTCGACGGCCTGATGTGTCGGGCCGTCCTCCCCGAGCCCGATGGAATCGTGCGTGAATACGTAGATCACGCGCTGTCCCATGAGTGCCGCGAGGCGCATCGGCGGGCGCATGTAGTCCGAAAAGATGAGGAATGTCGCGGGGTAGGGGATGACTCCGCCGTGGAGTGCCATCCCTCCGGCGATCGCCCCCATCGCATGCTCGCGCACACCGAAGTGCATGTTGTGTGGAGCAACTCTCTCGCCGTCCGCGTTGACGTACTCCCGGAGTAGTGTGTTGGTGGACGGCGCAAGGTCGGCGGAGCCACCGACGAGCATGTGCAAACGCTCCGCTATCGCATTCATCGCGCGGCCGCCCGCCTCGCGCGTCGCCAGCGGTTTCTCCTCGTTAACGAAGAGGCCGTCCAGCGCGTCGGCCCAGCCGTCCGGCAGGTCGCCGTTGAGGTCGGCCAGCAGCTGCGCGGCCTCGGCAGGGTAGGCGAGGCGATATTCAGCCAAGCGTCGTTCCCAATCGGCTTGCGCTTCGGCACCGCGTACCAGTGCCAGCCTCATGTGGTCAAGCGCTTCCTGCGGCACGATGAACGGTTCGTAGGGCCACGCCAACGTCTCGCGGGTAAGAGTCACCTCATCCGTGCCGAGTGGAGCGCCGTGGACTCCTCCCGTGTTCGCCTTGTTCGGGCTCCCGTAACCGATGGTGGTCGTCGCGACGATGAGGCTCGGGCGCACACGCTCAGCCTGCGCCTCGCGCAGCGCCGCTTCGACGGCCGGCAGGTCCATGCCGTCTATCGGCCCCACAACGTGCCAGCCGTAGGCGCGGAAGCGGGTGCCCACGTCCTCCAGGAACGTGACGTCTGTGTTGCCCTCGATCGAGATGTTGTTGTCGTCGTAGAGGTAGATGAGTTTGCCGAGCTCATGCGTTCCCGCGAACGATGCAGCCTCCGACGCGACCCCCTCCATGAGGTCGCCGTCCGAAACGATGCCGTAGACGTAGTGGTCGACGATCTCATGGTCGGGCCGGTTGTAGCGCTCGGCGACCAGGCGTTCCGCGTAGGCCATACCCACGCCATGGGCGAAACCCTGGCCGAGTGGGCCGGTGGTCACCTCCACACCCGGTGTCAGACCATACTCCGGGTGGCCGGGTGTTCGACTCTCCCACTGCCGGAACTCGCGGATGTCGTCGAGCGTCACGGGGTAACCGGTGAGGTGGAGCAGGGAATAGATCAGCATGGACGCGTGACCCGCGGAGAGTACGAAGCGGTCGCGGTCGGGCCATGACGTATCGGCGGGGTTGTGCTTGAGTAACCTGTCCCAGAGTGCGTACGCCATGGGGGCTGCGCCCATCGGCGCGCCGGGATGTCCGCTGTTCGCCTTCTGGACTGCGTCTATCGAGAGGAAGCGGATGGAGTTGATGCAGAGTTCGTCGGGGGGAGCGCTCGTCCGGGTCGTCATGCGGCCTCCACTGGGCAAGGTGCTGATTCCATTCTAACGAACCTGCGCCCAGACCGGGGAGTGGGGGCGGGCCACTATCCCCCCGGAGGAGTTGCTGTTGCGGAGCACTCCGGTGGGGGTGCAGCGGCGGCGGTGCATAGGTAATCCAAGCTCTCCGGTTGGAGGATGAATGCGACTATGAGCGCAAGGGCGAGCACTGCAACGGCCAGCGCGATAAGCGCTTTCCTCCTCATACCCGTTCTTCCGGCAGGCGGCATCCTTCGAAGAGTGAGATGCTCATGTCGTTCATGCTGACAATCCTATCCGGAGTCGCGGGACGGGGGGCGAAGGGAGAAAGTGTGTATTGGCTGGTCTGATAGAGTGGTTCCGGATAAGGGTACTTCACACCACAGGCAGGAGAACGCGCGATGCTGTTCATAGACAACCAGACAGTCCAGCAGATACTGACCATCGACGACGCCATCAACTCGCAGGACGTCGCATTCCGTGGCCTGGTCGACGGAGCCGCGATCCATCGCCCCCGCATCGATATGTACGTCCCCACCGGCAGGGACGACGACTACTACCGCTGGGGCACGATGGAAGGGGCGAGCCGCGACCTCGGCGTATTTGCCATACGCATGAAGTCGGACGTTGTCTCGTGGCCGGAGGACGAGAACGGCAACTGGACAGAGGAGAAGTACTGCGTCGAGCCCGGCACGTTCTGCGGACTGATATTCCTGTTCAGCACCGTCAACGGCGAACCGCTCGCCATCATCAACGACGGTGAACTCCAGCACATGCGCGTTGGCGCGGGCGGAGGGCTCGGCGTGCGCTACCTCTCACGAGAGGACTCGCGAGTCGTGGGGATGATTGGCTCGGGCGGAATGGCGCGGACGTACCTCAAGGCATTCTGCAACGAGCGTCCTATCGAGAAGGTGCGCGTCTACAGCCCCACGAAGCGCAACCGAGAGACGTATGCCGCCGAGATGATGGACCTGCTTGACATCGACATCGAGCCCGTCGACGACCCTGAGGCGGCCGTCCGCGGCGCGGATATCGTCTCCACGTGCACGGACGCGATGCGCCCCGTATTCAACGGCGAATGGCTGGAACCGGGGATGCACGTAACCAACCTCGGTGGCTACGAGCTTGACGAGGCCGTCTTCAACAAGGCGAACGTCATCATCCGACAGGGCATCGGAGGAGCACGTCTGGTGGAGGACCCGCGCATCCAGTACGGGCGCGGCCACAGTCCCGTAGCCTTCGTCGCCGGCAACGAGGAGGAGATGAAGCGCCTGCCGCCCGCCGGTCGGCGGATGCAGCAGTTCGGTTCCGGCGCCACGCTGCCGTCGTTCACCGATCTCGTCAACGGCGTCGTAGAAGGGCGCACCTCTCCCGACGACATCACGCTCTACCTGAATGGCGGCAACCAGGGACTCCAGTTTGCCGCAGTCGGAAGGGTTGTCTACGACAAGGCTCGCGAGATGGGGCTCGGCCACGAGATGCCGACGAGCATGTTCCTGCAGGACATCCGCGACTAGACCAGGCTCTTCTCGTAGTAGACCAGGACTGGCGCAGGACTGCCGAACGGCTCAGTGGGCACGTAACCCAACCGTTCGTAGAGGCGAATGGCGCTGGTCATGCGGTACGAGGTGTCGAGCACCATCCGCGTGGCGCCGCGGTCGATGGCCACGCGCTCCAACCGGGCCACAAGCTCCGTAGCGATGCCCCGTCCGCGCTCAGCAGGCACGACGTACATGCGCTTCAGTTCCACGGTGACGGCATCCCGCACCCGCAGGGCGCCGCAGGCAACGGGCGCGCCGTCGCGGCGAACGAGCAACATGGCGACGATGCGTTGGTGCACGGCCTCTCCGGTCCAGCCCGACTCCTCGCGTGTATTCAGCGACAGGAACTCTTCTTCGTACGCAGCAAGGAGCCCCGCGACCTCCGGCGTGTCCGGCGATGACGCCTCGAACGTGATGCCGGCGGGCACGATGCGTTTCTCGTAGCATACGGACCACGGGTTCCCGACGTACTTGCCGTAAGGCGGTATGCGTTTGTAGCCGAGCGCCTCGTAGAAGCGCATCGCCCTGGGCTGGCCTATGGCCGTCTCAAGCAGTATCCGAGAACAGCCGCGTTTGGATGCGGCCCGCTCCAGCTCGATGACGAGTGCCCGCGCCACTCCGGAACCGCGCTCTTCGGGCCTCGCATACACCCGCCGGACTTCGCCGGTAGCATCCCCGAGAAGCAGCATCCCTCCGCAAGCAACCGGGGCGTCCTTGCGGCGGGCGACGAGGAATACGCCATTGAAATCAACCTTCAGTTGGGGGTCCAGTGTTCCGTCGAAGGATGCCCTCATCTCAGCGCTCAGCGTGCTCGTTTCGTCGAGCAAGTCCCTGTATATCTCGTCCACTTCTGCATCGAGCATAGCCATCAGCGCCTCCGCATCCGGATGGGCGGGCTGCACTGCTTCGAACGAAATTTCTCCTGCCATCGTATGCCTCCGATATAAAGAGAGAGGGGCCGGTGTACCGGCCCCTCTCGACGA
>JAPOOH010000295.1 GCA_026713505.1 Chloroflexota bacterium
CTCCCTATGAGGAACCCCGTCGCGATCGTCGTATAAGACCAGCCCAACTCGTCCTGGATCGGCTTGACGAAGACCGTCAGCACCGGCCCGAAGCCCGGCACCTCCGCGAACGTTGCGATGAATGCCGCTCCGACGATGGCCCACCCGTAGAAGATGCGGTGCGCTGGCCAGAAGCGCGGTATCCCCGGTGGGCGGGGGCTGGTGCTCGGAGGATTACGCAGTGCCGAACGCCTTCCGCAGCTCGGCTGCCGCCTCGTTGATGGCGTCCCACGTGCGTGTGAACGGGATGCCCGCGTTGAAGAACGCGTGGATCATCCCGTCGTAGCGCGACACCTTCACCGGCACGCCTGCTTCGCGCAGCCGCTCCGCGTACGCCTCGCCCTCGTCCCGCAGCGGGTCGTACTCGCACGTCAGCACGTACGCGGACGGCAGGCCGGAGAGGTCCTCCGCCGCCATCGGCGCGACGTACGGGTTGGAGGCATCCGCCTCATCGGCCAGGTAGCACTGCCAGAAGTAGCGCATCGTGGGATAGGAGAGGCCGTAACCCTCGGCGTTCTCCACGTACGACGGGCGCTCGAAGTTGTTGTCGACCACGGGGTAGATGAGCGACTGGTGCAAAAGGCTCGGGCCGTTCTCGTCCCGCGCCCGGAGCGCGACCGCCGCCGCGAGATTGCCGCCCGCACTCGCCCCGGCGACCGCCAACCGCGATGGGTCGCCGCCCAGGGATGCTGCGTTGTCCGCCGCCCACTCCGTCGCCGCGTAGCAGTCGTCGAAGGGCACCGGGAACTTGTGCTCCGGCGCGAGCCGGTAGTCGACCGACACGATGATCGCTCCCGCCGCGTTGGCGAGCGCCCTGCACGTCGCGTCGTTCGTCGCGATGCTGCCGACCACCCAACCACCGCCGTGGAACCACATGCACACCGGCAATCCCGTTGCGCTGGGCGGACCCGATGGGTCGGGCAAACCCGTCGTTCCTGCGGAGGCAGGAACCTCGCCCCCCGCTTGCCTGTTCCCCTCACCCCCCGCTTGCCTGTTCCCCTCTCCCCCTGGGAGACCCTTCTCTGTCCCCTCTCCCTCTGGGAGAGGGTGAGGGTGAGGGTGAACCCCCACCGGCACGTACACACGTACGGGTACGTCGCCGTGGGGCCCCGGCACGGCGTGGTCGCTGACCGCCGCGACCTCGGGGCCGGGGATGCGCGGCTGCGCCTCTTGCATCGCGCGCGCCTCTTCGGCGCTCACCTCGTGCTGGGCGGGGACGCCCATGGCGACCCGCTTCTCCAGCGACGCCTTCGCTTCAGGGTCCAGCGGCATATCGCGCCTCCTGCCGTACCGGCTGCGCCGGAGTATACGCGAGAGACTCGTGGGCCGGGCCTTGTCATGTTGAGCGGAGCCGGAACAACCGTGGCTCCTGCTTGTCATGCTGAGCGAAGCCCGCGCTTTGGCGCACAACATCCTCTCGGGGAGCGTTAGCCTGAACGCGGGACGTCTCCCGAGAGATTCCCTTCGGCAGGCTCAGGGCAGGCTCTCGGCTGCGCTCGGAATGACAACGCGGCGGCTCTGCCGCCTGACGAGGCCTTTGCCGCCTACGCGGTCCCGAACGCCTTCCGGAGCTCGCGGGCGACCTCGTCGACGGCGTCCCACGTTCTCGTGAACGGAGCTCCGGCGTCGAACAGCGAGTGCAGCATCCCGTCGTAGCGCGACAGCCGCACCGGCACGTCCGCCTCGCGCAGCCGCCCTGCGTACTCCTCGCCCTCGTCGCGCAGCGGGTCGTACTCGCACGTGAGTACGAATGCGGGCGGCAGGCCGGCCACGTCCTGCGCAGCCAGCGGCACGGCGTACGGGTTTCCCTCGTCCGCCTCGTTGGGCACGTAGCACCGCCAGAAGTACGACATCATCGCGAGGGGAGGTCCGTAGGCGTCGGCGTACGCCGCGTACGACGGACGCTGGAAGTCGTTGTCGAGCGCCGGGCAGATGAGCGACTGGTGCGCGAGTGACGGCCCGCGCTCGTCCCGCGCGCGCAGCGCGACGGCCGCCGCGAGGTTCCCGCCGGAGCTCTCTCCTGCTACCGCGACCCGGGCGGGGTCGCCGCCGAACGACGCCGCGTTCTTCGCCGCCCACTCCGTAGCCGCGTAGCAGTCGTCGAGCGGGATGGGGAAGGGGTGCTCCGGCGCGAGCCTGTAGTCCACCGACACCACGATCGCTCCTGCCGCGTTCGCGAGCGCCCGGCACGTCGCATCGGTCGTCTCGATGCTGCCGACCACCCATCCGCCTCCGTGGAACCACATGCACACCGGCAAACCCGTTGCGCTGCGCAGACCCTCCGCGCTGGGCAACCCCGATGGGTCGGGCAAACCCGTCGTTCCTGTGAAAATAGCGTCCGTCATTCCCGCACCGCGGGAATCCAGACGCGCGACTGTGTCGCGCGCATGCGCAGCAGCGCACGCTCGCCCCGCCTCCCCAATTTTCGTTCCCTTACACGGCCTGACAAGGCCCTGGGGCATTCCTGCGGAGGCAGGAACCTCGCCCCCTGCTTGCTTGTTCCCCTCTCCTCCCGCTTGCCTGTTCCCCTCTCCCCCCGCTTGCCTGTTCCCCTCTCCCCCTGGGAGACCCTTTTCTGTCCCCTCTCCCTCTGGGAGAGGGTTAGGGTGAGGGCGAGGGTGCCCCCCCACCGGCACATACACGCGCACGGGCACGTTGCCGTGGGGCCCCGGCGCCGCGTGGTCGCTGACCGACGCGACCTCAGGTCCGGGGATGCGCGGCTGCGCCTCGACCATCGCGCGCGCCTCCTCCGGGGCGACCTCGTGCTCGGCGGGCCCGCCCGCGGCGGCCTGTCTCTCCAGCGACGCTCGCGCTTCGGGGTCGAGCGGCATGCGGTCTCCTGTCATACGTTGGGCTGCGGCGGATTATACGCAGAGGGGAACGGTTCGGCGTTGGGGCGTGCCTTGTCAATGACGGTTTACTTTTGACCCAGGTGTGACGGTTTGGAATTGACCCACCCCGCCGCTAATGTCCAGCGATTC
>JAPOOH010000296.1 GCA_026713505.1 Chloroflexota bacterium
CGACGGGAATTTGGACGCGCGGATCCGGGTGGAGGGGGAAAGGCGCCGGGTGGAATGGTCGCCCCGCGGCCGACTGAACGGCCGCCCGCAAAACCGCGAGCCGCTGCTGTTGGCCACCGCTGAGCTGCGGCGCGGGACGCCGCTCCAAGCCGTCCAGCCGCACGAGGCTCAGTGCCTCCAGCACGCGCTCCCGCACCTCCGCCTTGGGCAGCTTGCCCTTGCCCTGCGAGATGGGGAACGCCACGTTGTCGTACACGTCCATGTGCGGCCAGATGGCGTACGACTGGAACACCATGCCGATGGGGCGGTGGTGCGCGGGAATGTGCGCCCCGCTCCGGGAGACCACCACGAGGTCGTCGATGACGATCTCGCCGCCGTCTGCCTTCTCCAGCCCCGCGATGCACCGGAGCGTCGTGGACTTCCCGCAGCCGGACGGGCCGAGCAGCGTGAAGAACTCGCCGTGTTCCACGTCGAACGACACCCCGCGCACGGCGTTCACTGCGCCCTCATCCGTGGCGTATCGCTTCTCCAGGTCCTCGACTCGTACCGCAGCAGGCATGTGTTCTCCCCTAACCGTGTTCTCTCGTGAGTCGCAGCGTGACCACTCGCGCCAGGACGACGATGGCCGTCATCATCACCATGAGCACCATGCCCATCGCTGCCGCCTCGCTGATGCGTCCGTTCTCCCACGCGCTCCACGCGACGAGCGAGAGTATCTGGCTGTCCCGCGTGCTGAGCAGCAACGCCATGGAGAGTTCGCGCCCACTGTGGATGGCCACCCACAGCCAGGCCGCGATGAGCGACGGCACGAGCAGCCGAAGCGTTATCGTACGGAATACTGTGAACCAACCGACCCCGCTCACCGAGCCTGCCTCCTCCAACTCCTTGTGCAACTGGAACATCGCGCCGTTCGTCGCGCGCGTGCCGTAGGCGAGGAAGCGCGCCACGTGCACCAGGACGATGAGCCATATCGTGCCGTAGATGGGGATCCAGTCGATCCGGATGGCGATCAGCAGGAACGCCAGGCCGAACACGATGCTCGGAGCGGTGAACGGCACGAATGCCAGCGTATCGAGCACACCGCGTCCGCGTACCTTCGACCGGACGACGATCCACGAAACGACCGCCGAGAGGATGATGGTGATGAACGGCACAGTGGCGATCAGTGTGAGCGAGTTGCGCAACCCGGTCCAGAACTCCTCCCTGCCGAAGATGATCCGGTAGGACTCGAAGTTGGCGGCCTGGAACGCCTCGACGGACGGCGGCCTGAAGAACGGCTGACCGCTCGCGTAGAGGAGCACCACCGTCGGCAGCACGACCATCAGGAGGAAGTAGAAGATGATCGCCACTCCTGCCCACGGACGGAACTTGCCCAGGTCTATGCGGCGTGGACGGTAACCCTTGCCAGTGATGGTCGCGAACTTCTGCTGCACGCGCGTCACGCGGTGGTAATAGTAGATGCCGACGATGCCGATGAGCGCCGCGACCGTGCCAAGGCTCGTGGCGAGGCCGTAGTCGCGCGGCGTCGTGTCCATCGCGATATAGATGCGCGTGGCGAAGACGTGGATGCCGGCCGGCATACCCAGGATGGCAGGAAGCTCGAAGAGGCCGATCGTCGCGGTGCCGACGAAGATGACGACACCCAGCAGGCCGGGCAGCATAACCGGCAGCGTTACCTTTCGCACGGTCGTAGCGGTGCTCGCGCCCGATGTCGATGCCGCCTCTTCCAGCGCCGGGTCCATGCTCCTGAACAGGCCAACGACCATGAGGAAGATCGTGGGTGTGAGCCGGAATGCCTCCACAACCACCAACGTACCCAGCGTGTACGGGTTGAAGATGCCCTTGTCCCAGCCGAGTCCCCACTCCTGGGTGAACGGCATATTGAAAACCCCGGTCCTCGGGTTGAGCAGGAACACCCAGGTCATCGCATAGAGGAGCGGAGGGATGCCCGCTGTGATGATTGCGACGACGAACGCGAAGTTGCGGAACGGCGCGTTCGTGCGCTCCACGATCCATGCAAGCGAAACCCCGAACACCAGTCCTACGGCGACAGAGCCGACGCCGAACATGGCCGTGTTGAAGAGCAACTCGTAGGTGGCGCCGTCCAGGAACGTCTTGCGGTAGTTCTCCAGAGTGAGCGACCCGCCGTCGTCCACCGGCCCCACGCTCCAGAGGCTGTAGAAGAGGAGGATGGCCAACGGCATGATGACCAGGAGCGCCAGGATGAGTCCAAGTCCGCCAACGAAGATGACGTACTGAGGCTCCAGGTTCGCAAAGCGACCCGGTAGTACCTTTCGCGCTACCTGGGCGGCCGTCGCCATCACGCCTCCGATTAACTATGCCGCTCCCCGCTGTCGAAGGAACCGGTCACGGGAGCGGCGTTCGGGCCGGGTTTGAGGCCCGGCCCGAACGCTTGTTGATCGCTCTAACTGGTCGGGATGCCGAGGATCTCGCGGTACTTCGTCTGCAGGCGCGAGAAGTGATCGGCTATCTCGATGCCGTTGTACCCGATCTTGAGGTCGAACTTGGCTGCCCGCTCTGCCATGAAGTCTCCGGTGGCGGGGTCCAGGCTCGTTCCGGGCTGTACTTCCACACGGATGGGAAGACCCTGCGTCGGGCTCTGGAACCAGCGCAGGAAGAGCTTGCCGCCCGGAGTGTTCGGGCCACCCTCCACCACGCCAACGAGGAACTGTTCGATGGCGTTCGGCGTCACCGGGGCCAATTCAACCGGGCCGGCGCTGATCGCGCTGCCTATCGAGATGAAGTTGACGTCTGGGCTGATCGCGCTCTCGCCGCTGGCAACGTCCTGCCAGACGGAGGTGTTGCCGTGGAGGATCTTGGGCTCCTGGGCGGCCATCTTGCCCAGGTATTCCGCGATCTGGTCCTCCGTCCAGAGATTGTCATACCGGCCGTTGTACTCGGGCAGGTCGGTCAGGTAGATGAATCCCTTGAGCCGGTCTTCGAGAACGAGATTGCCCTTCCACTTCGGGTCGAGCAGGTCATCGTACGTCTGCGGGATGTCGTCCCCCGTCACGCGGTCGGTGTTGTAGATCACGCCGTGCGCGAGCGGCACGTTGAGCATGGCGGCGCCGTCGGCATAGCGGGCGCCTTCGGGTACGCCGACGTCGTCGAAGATGTCTGTGCTGTCGGCGAATATGCCCCTGTCGAACAGGCGCGTGTCCCGTCCGGGGTCGGCAACGTCAGCCGACAACTTCCCTGCCTCGTGCTCGATCAGCAGTTGCTCGGTGACCTCGCTCGTGCTCTTCTGTGTGTGAACGATCTTCAGGCCGGGGTATTCCGCCTCGAATGCCTCGATCACCGGGCTGGCCTGGGCCTCGTTGATCGGGAACAACCAGTTGATCTCGCCATTGTTCGTGGCGAGCGGCTCCTCGTAGAGCTTCTCTTCCTGCGTCTTCTCTCCCACTTCCGCCTGCCTGGTCGGCGCCGTCCGC
>JAPOOH010000297.1 GCA_026713505.1 Chloroflexota bacterium
GGAGGGCGCGCAAGGCCCCGTCCTGCGGAGCGTGTCACCGAGAGTCCGCCTCCGGCAGCTTCCTGGCGGCCTCCCTGACCTTTGCGTGCGGGCCTGCCGTTCTCCAGGCACCTGCCGAGGGTGCGGTAGTTGACACCGAGCGTCTCGGCGGCGCCCACGACTCCCTGCCTGTCGACGAACCGTTCGAGCCGGTCGAACAGGACCGCGTCGCGTTCGGCCCTGGGGCTCTCAGGGTCATCGGTGACGTGCTGGTCGGTGATGATGCAGCACTCGCTCCCGGTGGTCGGAAGTGCAAGAAAGTGCAATCGGCGGGTGCAATAAAGTGCAAGAAACTACAATATTCGTGACACGGGGTGGCAGCAAGCGATCGGTGTCGCTCGCATCGTCGAACCCCGCTCTCGCTCCTGTAGGGCCTCCCACGACGGCGTGGTTCCACTGCGTACTGAAGTCTTTCTCTTGTACAGGCCCCCGACAGGGTCGGCATTACCACCAACGTTGCGGACTCCTGCGCCCGATCGTGTCCGTGACGTGTCAGGACCGTGCCCTGGAGCCGTGGCGCCTGGGCTGGCGCGGAAGTATTCTGGCGGGGTCGTCGTCGGTGCCTGCGGCTCGGTGGCCGAAGTTGGCAACCCCGTATGCGCGATCGACGGGCTAACCCGCCATTTGGCGAGTGACACGGGACCGTTGACGTCCGCATCCAGGATGCCCCACAGTCGGTGTGGTGGCAGAGAGCCACGGCGAACCGAAGAAGCAAACGCCGACAGAACGCACAACGAGGGCATGGCCATGAACGAAAAGAGCGCCTACACACCCGCAGCCGTCTACGCACGCGTCTCCAGCGACCGGCAGGACGTCGACCTCTCCGTCGCAGCCCAGCTCCGCGCTCTCCGCGATTACGCCGACCGCAACGGCTTCAGAATCGTCCGCGAGTTCATCGACGAGGCCGAGCGCGGACGCGTGGCCGACCGCCCGCAGTTCCGGCGCATGATCGACGAGGGCAGCAGCACCCATGCTTCGTTCAACGTCATCCTCGTCTGGAAATTCAGCCGCTTCACCCGCAAGCGCGAGCACGCCGTCGCCTTCAAGTCCATGCTCCGCAAGAAGGGCATCCGCGTCGTCTCCATCACCGAGCACGCCGACGACACCCCCACCGGCAAGCTCATGGAGGCCATCATCGAGTCCGTCGATGAGTTCTACAGCGAAAATCTTGCCCAGGAGGTTGTCCGGGGCATGCGCGAGGCTGCCTCCCGAGGCTTCTGGGTCTCCAGCCGACCGCCCTACGGCTACAGGAAGGTCATGGTTCAGGACGGCCCGAAGAAACGGCCCACATTGGAGCCTGACCCCGATTCCGCGCCCGTCGTCGAGCGCATCTTCACCATGTCCGAGGCCGGAAAGGGCCTCACGGAGATCACCTCCACCCTCAACAAAGAGGGCATCGCCAACCCCACCGGCAGGCTCTGGTCCAGGCCCGGCGTCCACCTCATCCTCCGCAACGAGACCTACACCGGCGCCCTCGTCTGGGGGGCCAACGCCAGGGACAAGGCCGAGCCCGTAAGGGTGGAGGGAGCCTTCCCCGCCATCGTCTCCAAGGCCCGGTTCCGCCGCGTCAACCGCCAGATGCGCTCACGCGCGCCCAAGCTGATCCATCCGCGCCGCGTGGCCAGTTCCTACCTCCTCAGCGGCATCGTCCGCTGCGGGGCCTGCGGGGTGGCCCTCTCAGGCCATGCCACCAAGAACGGGAGGTTTGCCTACTACGTCTGCCAGTCCATCCTCAAGCGGGGCGGCGATGCGTGCAAGGCCCCACGGCTCAACGCACGCCGCTTCGAAGAACTCGTCGTCAACGCCATCCGTGACAACATCCTCACCGAATCCAACATCCGCGACCTCGTGCGACTCGTCGACGAGGAGATGGACGGCATCGCACGCGAGCAGCGCCAGCGGCTGGAGACCATCGAGGTCGAACTTGAAGACGTGAAGCGCAGGCTCGGCCGCATCTACA